>JBOGEK010000522.1:0-2065 GCA_050743645.1 Acidothermaceae bacterium | reverse complement strand
AGTCGGGGTGTATCTGCGGCGCCAGCCGCAGATACCGCGGGTGCCGAAGCTCGAACGCATTTGATCTTGAACAGGGTGAGCAGGCCCGGCCGATGCCGAAGATGCCCCACGGTCGAACGCCGTCATTCTGGTCGGTCGTGCGGTCGTGGCCTTGTCGGTGATTGGCTGTCGGGCCCTCGTGTTCGTGATGGCGTCGAGGCGGGTGCAGCGGCTGTGGCCGCGATGGTTTTGCGGTAGGCGGCCAGCTCTTTGGCAGCGAGGCCGAGGACGAACGCGGCACGATCGTCGCCGACCGCATCGGCCAACTCGACCACCGCGCCCGCCTGCGCGAACAGCGCCCGTTGCACCCGGTTGGCGGCGGTGCGAGCGGCGGCCTGCTCGCGCTCCCGAGCGCGCGCCACCTCCTCACCGGCGCGCACCGCCGCCAACACCAGCGCCCGCTCCTTCTGCGCGGCCACGCGTAGCCGGGCTGTCGCGTCCGCCGCAGCCGCACTCGCGCGAGCGGTCACGCCGCGCCACCGACTCGGCCGACGTCACCGGCCAGCAGCTGTTGCGCTGCAAGGAGCTTCGCGACATAGGCGTCGATCGCTTCTTGCGGGACCCGCCGCGCTCGGCCGATCTTCACACTGTGCAGCTCGCCGTCGTGCACCAGCCGAAACGCCACCGTCCGCGAGATGCCCAACTGCTTCGCGGCCTGCTCTACTCGCACCAACACCGTCATTCGCCTGCTCCCTTCGGGGAAGTGACGCCTAGAGGTAGTTCCCGACGTCAACCTCGAGGGAAGCACACCACACCGACAATGTGAAGACCATGGACACTTCCCGGCTCCAGGACGTACGGTGACAGCCATGCCGAGCCGCCTGGAACACGTCGTCGCCGCCAACGCCGTCCAGCTGCGGCGCAACCGCGGCTGGACCCAACTCGACCTCGCCCGCGCGATGGCCGAGGTCGGGATGGGCTGGACCCCCGGCCGGGCACAACAAATCGAATCCTTCGCCGGCACCCTGTCTCTGCCGGAGGCGCTCGGGCTGTGCTGGGCATTGAAGGTGCCGCTCGCCGATCTGCTCGCCGGCGACGACCAGATCGCACTGCCGGGCCCGGGTCGCAGCGTCGAGCTGCGTGCATTCCGCGAAGCACTGGCGGGCCGGGGCGCGATCCGCCAACCCGACCGCGGCGCGGACGAGGCCGCCGACTACGAAGAAGTCCGCGCCAAAGCCACCCAACTCCAGCTCAGCCCTGAGGTGTTCATCGAGCTTTGCCTGCAACGATTCGGCCGCAGCTTCCGCGCCGAACGTGACCACCGCGCCGGCGACCTGGCGAACCTGCGGCCCAGATCCGCGCAAGTCAAACGGGGCCACGCGGGCCGCGCCGTACTCGCCGATTTGCGTGAGCGCCTCGCCGCCATCGGCGGGCCTGCCCAAGCCTCGCTAGCCGTCTACCAGGCGGCCGCCGACCAGCTCGAAGCCGAACTCGACGCCCTTGAACAGCGGACGACGCAAGCCGCGGCGCAGCCCGCACAGGACCCGGCCACCGCGCGCGAACTCGTCACCGAATCAACCCGTCTGCACGCCGCGCTCGACCGACTACGCGGCGCCCGGTACCTACACGACAACCCGGACCTGCTCGACCACATCGACCGGCTCCGTACACGCCTCGGCCAAACCCAAATCTACATCACCACCGCTTACGGTCTGCACCTGCGAACCCACCTCGGAGACGGAGCGCAACTATGACCACATCGTCGAAGGGCGCGCGCGCTTCTAACGGACGCTCCTCCATCTACCAAGGCGCCGACGGCCGCTGGCACGGCCGCGTGAGTGTCGGGCTGAAACCGGACGGCGGCCCTGATCGCCGGCATGTCACAGCCGCAACTCAGAAGGACGTCACGCGCAAAGTCAGGGAACTTGAGAAGGCACGCACAGATGGCGTCGTTATCGACGCGGGTCGCGCAGCCACTCTTGAGGAATGGCTCGACGAGTGGTTGAAGTCATCGTCGCTTCGGGTGCGGTCTAGCACACTGGCCGGCTACGAAGTCGACGTCCGTAAGCACATCGTGCCCGCCGTG
>JBOGEK010000521.1:0-11129 GCA_050743645.1 Acidothermaceae bacterium | reverse complement strand
TTCTCGGCGGCGCGCTCGAAGTCGGCGCAGCGCGGCTGATGGAAAAGCGGATGGGCGAGCTGATCGGTAAGCCTTATCGCGAAGGCGGCAGCGGCCAGAAGATGCGTATCGCCGAAATGCTCACCGCAGCCGGTGCGCTGTGCGGCGCGACGCTCGGCAGACGCAGCCGGGTCGCGGCGGTCGTGTCGGGAGCGGCGCTGCTCACGTCGTCCGCGCTCACGCGTTTTGCCATCTTCGAAGCCGGTGTTGCGTCGGCGCAGGAGCCCGCCCACACGGTCGTTCCGCAACGCGAACGGCTCGATGCGAACGGCTAAGGGGTGCAGACGGCTGAGTCATGCCGACGGCTGAGTCATGCAAACGGCTGAGTCATGCAAACGGCTGAGTCGCTTTACGGATGCAGCAGCACCTTGGTCCAACCGTCGATGCGGCGGTCGAACTTGTCGTAGGCCTCCGGCGCCTGGGCCAGCGGCAGCTCATGCGACACGATCCAGCCGGGCCGCGCGCGACCGGTGATGATGAGGTCTCGTAACTGCCTGTTGTATTGCTTTACCGGCGCTTGCCCGGTGCCCATGCGCTGACCCTTGGTGAAGAACGTGCCGTAATCCCAGCCGATTCTGCCTTCCTTGGCTGCTTCGGTCGCCGCGCCCGGGTCTTGCGGCATGTAGACGCCGACGACGCCGATCGCGCCCGTCGTCCGCACGACTTTCACGAGATTGTCGAGCACCAACTCGGGGTGTTCTTGGCCCGACGGGTCGTGCGCCTGATAGCCGACGGCTTCGACGCCACGGTCGACGCCACGACCATCGGTTGCGTCAATGATTTGCTCCACCGGATCGCCGTGGCTCAAGTCGATCGGCGTGGCATCGATCTGCTTCGCCAGTCGCAATCGATCGGCTTCCTTGTCAACGACGAAAACCTGCGAAGCGCCGCGCAAGAACGCGCTGTGCGCCGCCATCAGGCCCACCGGACCGGCGCCGAACACGGCGACGCTGTCGCCTGGGCCGACTTCTGCGAGCTCGGTTGCGTGGTAGCCGGTCGGGAAAATGTCCGACAGCATCGTGAAATCGTTCTCGTGCTGTTCGCCCGGCGGGAGCTTCAGCAGGTTGAAGTCGGCGTACGGAACCCGGAGGTATTCGGCCTGACCGCCCGGATACGGGCCCATATTCGCGTAGCCGTACGCCGCGCCGTCGACGCCCTCACTCGGGTTGGTGCGCAGGCAAAACGACGTCCAGCCGCTGTTGCAGTTTCGGCAGGTTCCGCAGGCGATGTTGAACGGAATCGAGACGCGATCGCCGGTCTTCACCCGGGTCACACCAGGGCCAACGTCTTCGACGATGCCCATGTTCTCGTGGCCGAGAACTGTGCCGGCCTCGACGCTCGTGCGACCCTCGTACATGTGAAGATCTGAGCCGCAGATGTTGGTGGTCGTGATCTTCACGACGGCATCGAGCGGTGCCTCGATCCGCGGATCGTCGACGTCTTCGACGACGATCTGGCGTGGTCCTCGGTAGACGAGACCCTTCACAGTGACCTCCTCGGTCGGCTCGATCGTGGCCGGCAGCGGTCTTGCTGAGGTACCCCCTTCGGGCCCGGTGAATCGATTCGTCGCCCGTAATCGGGGCGGATGGATCAGCAACCGCGAACTGACCCGAACGGGTGCTACCGCTGCGCGTCGATCCGCGCGATGATCGATCGGTGCGAGTTGAAGCTGGCGCCGTCGTCGACGAATTCGATCTTCCCGGCATCGGGCATGTCGTCGCGCGGCATACGCGTACCCGGACCCCCGACGGTGGGGTCACCTGGGCCTGCATGTTCAGCATCGCGGCGCCGGGAACCTCCGACCTGTCGGTCGTGCACCGATTGTCGGCGCCCAACCTCGCCGAGGGACGGCGCTCGGTGCTGCACGCGGTCGAGTTTCTCTCCGGGCGGGCGCTCGCGCCGATGGTGGCGCCGCTAACTGATGCTGCTAGCTCGCAGGTGCCCGGCCAGAGTGCGGCAGGCCACAGTGTGGCGAACGAGCAGACGTCGGTCGGCACGATCGGCACCGGACAGCCCAAGGTTCGCGCAGGCGATCAGATGGCCGGTGCGGCTGCGCTCGAGCCCACGGGCCGATTCACCCGCACCAACCATCCCGGACGACGTGCCACCGACACTTCGCCGGCCGTGGCCGACAAGCGCCGGGGACGGCCGGAGCCGCGGTTCACGCCGCTCGTCGACGCCGGTCCGCAGCCACCGAGGTTCGAACTGCCCTAGTTGCATCGCGGCGATCACGCCGAGCGGGCTCCGGCCCGTCGTGCTCCGCGCCCCAGTTCGCGCCGTGGTCGTGCGCGCTTCGCGCCGTGGCTCGCTAGCATCGAAGCCCGGCAGTGGTTGGCATCGCCGACGCCGCCACCGTCGTCGCCGTCCGTCACAAGTTTGGGAGATTGTCGTGTCCGAGATCACCATCGCCGTCGCAGGTAACTCGCGGACGGTTCCGGTGGGCACGACGGCGTCCGACATCTTCGACGGCGAGCGCACGGTGATCGCCGCGCGGGTGAACGGCGAACTGCGCGACCTCGCCGTCGATCTCGGTGACGGCGATGCGGTCGAGCCGGTTGCCATCGACTCGGCCGATGGGCTCTCGATCGTGCGGCATTCGAGCGCGCATGTCATGGCCCAAGCCGTGCAGGAGCTGTTTCCCGGCACCTTGCTTGGCATCGGCCCCCCCATCGAGAACGGCTTCTACTACGACTTCGCGCCGCACCATCCCTTCACCCCCGACGACCTGTCGCGTATCGAAAAGCGGATGCTCGAGATCGTCAAGGAGGGCCAGGCGTTTCGGCGGCGGGCGGTCTCCGACGCCGACGCGCGGGCCGAACTCGCTGACGAGCCGTTCAAGCTCGAACTGATCGGGCTCAAGGGCGGTGCTGCAGAAACAGAAGGCGCTTCGGCTGAAGTCGGCGCCGGTGAGCTGACGATCTACGACAACGTGCACCGTGACGGCAGTCTGGCCTGGAAAGACCTGTGCCGCGGGCCGCATCTGCCGTCGACCCGGCTCATACCTGCCGTGAAGTTGATGCGCAGCGCTGCCGCCTATTGGCGGGGGAGTGAGAAGAACCCACAGCTGCAACGCATCTACGGCACTGCGTGGCATTCGCGTGATGCGTTGAAGGACTATCTGCACCAGCTCGAAGAGGCTGAAAAGCGCGACCACCGCAGGCTCGGCAGAGAGCTGGATCTGTTCAGCTTTCCCGACGAATTGGGTTCGGGTTTGGCGGTTTTCCACCCTAAGGGCGGCCTGCTGCGTAAGCAGATGGAAGATTATTCGCGTGCCCGTCACGAACAGTCGGGCTACCACTTCGTGAACACGCCGCACATCAGCAAAGATGGGCTTTTCCATACCTCGGGCCACCTGCCGTACTACGCCGACACGATGTTCCCGCCGATGGAACTCGAAGGCGCCGAGTATCGCCTGAAGGCGATGAACTGCCCGATGCACAACCTCATCTTCAGATCACGCGGTCGTTCGTACCGTGAATTGCCCCTGCGGCTGTTCGAGTTCGGCACGGTCTATCGCTACGAAAAGTCGGGCGTCGTGCACGGGCTCACCCGCGTTCGGGGCATGACCCAAGACGATTCGCACATCTACTGCACGAAAGAGCAGATGCCCGGCGAATTGAAGGCGTTGCTTGCGTTCGTGCTCGACCTGCTGCGCGATTACGGGCTGAACGACTTCTACCTCGAATTGTCGACCCGCGATGACTCCGACAAGTTCATCGGTGGCGAAGACGAATGGGCCGAGGCCACCGAGGCGTTGCGTGTTGCGGCCACCGAGTCGGGGCTCGACCTGGTGCCCGACCCGGGTGGCGCGGCGTTCTACGGCCCGAAGATTTCGGTGCAGGCGCGCGATGCGATCGGCCGCACCTGGCAGATGTCGACGATCCAGGTCGACTTCAATCAGCCGAAACGCTTCGAGCTTGCGTACACCGCCGCCGACGGTTCTCACCAGCAACCGGTCATGATTCACCGTGCCTTGTTCGGCTCGATCGAGCGGTTCATCGGAGTGCTCACCGAGCACTACGCGGGTGCTTTCCCACCCTGGTTGTCGCCGGTACAGGCGATCGGCATCCCAATTGCCGACCAGCACGTGTCGTACCTGTCGTCGACGGTTGGCGACGCTTTGCGTGCTGCCGGAATTCGCTTTGAGGTCGACAGTTCTGACGACCGCATGCAGAAGAAGATTCGCAACGCGCAAAAGCAGAAGGCGCCGTACATGCTGATCGCCGGTGATGACGACGTGGCCGCGAACGCCGTGTCGTTCCGGTACCGAGATGGCACGCAGCAGAACGGCGTGCCGATTGCCGAAGCGGTTGCCGAGATCAGCGACGCGATCGCGCGGCGGGTGCAGGTGTGACTGTTCCCGACCCGGACGCCGCGGCCGCTGTCAACGTCCGCACGGCCGCTACCGACACGGCAGACGACGCGGCTGACGTCGACGTGAGTGGCGCCGTTGGTGTACCTGACGCGTTCGCTCGGATCTGGACGCCGCACCGAATGGCCTACATCAAAGGGGATTCGAAGCCGGTTGGCGATCCGCACGACCCCGGGGTCTGCCCGTTCTGCGTCATCGCGAAGAAGTCTGACTCCGATGGATTGATCGTCGCCCGCGGGTCGACGGTGTATGCGGTTCTCAATCTGTATCCGTACAACGCCGGGCACCTTCTCGTCGTCCCGTACCGACATCTCAGCGACCTCACCGAGCTTTCGGCTGACGAGGCGGCAGAACTGACGGAATTCACCCAACGCGCGCTGACGACATTACGCGCGGCGACCGGCGCTCAAGGCTTCAACGTCGGAATCAATCTCGGATCGATCGCCGGTGCCGGTATTGCTGCGCACCTTCATCAGCATGTGGTGCCGCGGTGGGGCGGCGACACGAATTTCATGCCGGTGGTGGGGCGAACCCGGGTGCTGCCGCAACTGCTTCACGACACCCGCGACCTTCTTGCCGCGACGTGGTCTGAGCCGTCGGCGAATCAGCGCTCGCCCAGCTGAGCTTGCATCGACGCCGCGATCTGCGCGGCACCCGGACCTGATTCGCCCGACAGGCCATCGATGACCCCGAGCCGGTCGGCGACGCTTCGATTCTGACTCAGTTTCGCTTTCGCCTCGACGGCCGTCACCGCGATCTCGACCCCCACGATTCCGCGTAGCTGGCCCTCGATCCAGGAGGACGGCGCGTCGGTAACCTGCCAACGATCGGCCCGCGATTCTTCATGCCGGTCGGTCAAATGGGTGACGAGTTCGCGCAGCCATTCGCGATCGGTGTGGAAGAGGATCGGGCCGGTGAAGTGCACGGCCGAATAGTTCCAGGTTGGCACAGCGCGGCCGTGCTCGCGCTTGCTCGGATACCAGCTCGGTGAGATATAGGCCTGCGGCCCGTGCACGATCGCCAGCGCGGGCACCTCGGTGTTGGCCGTGCGCCATTGCGAGTTCGCCACCGAAATATGGGCCAGCAACCGGCCAAACCCACCGGCACCGTGAGTGCGATCCCAAATGACAGGAACCAGGCTAGAAACCAACCGCGCGCCGTCGAACGTGACGATGTCTGCGGCACCGACGGAGTCGACGAACTCGGCGACTGCCTCGACGTCACTGATAGCGAATTGGTCAGGTACGTACACTCGCGAAGCCTAACCGCGCAGCTAGCCCTAGGGCGATTGACTTACCGCCGCGCCGGGGTGAGGTTGCGTTGCCGCAAAGGTCACTACCGCCAAGGCTGCGGCGAGTGTTCCGGCCGCTATTAAGCGGCGCACTGGTAGGCGCATTATCGACGACGGCCGAGATCGCGCGGCCGCACGTGCAACGGCCGCGTGTCGGGGAGTCGCCTCCGGGGAAGCCGACACAGTGATCGAGCCTGACACCCTCGCCCGGCGAATTCACGCCGCCACGCCGCCCGCGATCAGGTGAACACATCGGCGTCAGGGTCGTGCACGCTTTGTTTTGTACACCGGACGACGAGAACAGCCAGGTCGTCGCGTGCCAGCCCGAATCGTTGAACGTGCTCCTCGAGCAGGCCGGCCATCGCGTCGGCGGACTGGCCGGCTGCTTCACGCAGGCAGGCCATCAGGTTGTCGTCGCCGAACATGAGCCCGGCGCTGCGCCGTTCGGTGACGCCGTCGGTGTAGAAGACCAGCGAATCACCGGGTTCGAGCGCCACGTTGTCTTCGTTCAAGCGAAGTTCAGGGAAAACGCCGAGTAGCGTGCCACTTCGACCGAAGAATTTGACAGTGCCGTCGGCGCGAACCAGCACAGGCGCCGGATGCCCCGCCAGTGACAGCGTCACATTGAGCCGATCGGCGTCTGGCTCGACGCGGCCCAGGGTTGCGGTGCAGAACCGGCCGCGCTCGCCGAGATCGAGGATTGCGCCGTTGAGCCGCCTAAGCGCAGCCGGAATCGGCAGCCCATCGCGCATCAGCAGACGCAACACGTCGCGAGCCATTCCGGTAATGGCAGCGGCCTCAGGGCCTTTGCCGCATACGTCGCCGATGGCAATACCCCAGCCCGCCGAATGACGACCGAGATCGAAAACGTCGTAGAAGTCGCCGCCGACTTCGTTGCCTTCACCCGCTGCCGCGTATCGAGCGCCGAACTCGACGACCGGGCTGTCGGGCAACGTAGGCGGCAACAGTGACGCCTGCAGCGCGCGGGCCACCGACGTGCTTTCCTCATACAGCCGCGCGCTGTCGACCGCAACGGCAGTACGCCGTGCCAGGTCGTTCAGCAGCCCGACATCGTCGGATCCGAAAATTGCACCGGCCGGACGCCCGACGATGAGCACGCCAAGCAGTCGCCTGCGCGCGACCAGTGGTAGCGCGAGAACCTCGCCGGATCGCTCTTCGACGAGTTCGGTCGGCAATTCGCTCCCATGCACCAGATTCGGACGACGCTCGACGAGGTTGCGGGCAAGCGTCGATGCCAGCTGCTCGCCCTCAATGCCACCTAGCGCCGACTGCAGTTCAGGCAACCGGTTCTCGTCGGCATGGGTCACCGCCGTGATGCGCGGCTGGTGCTCGTACGTTGACCACACCGCTGCCCAACGAGCAAACCGCGGCACGACAAGCTGCGTTGCGAGCGTCATCGCGAGCTGCACGTCGAGGGTTCCGGCGAACATTTCGCTGGCTTCGGCGAGCAACGCGAGCGACCCTCTACTTCTCAGTTGTGCAGCTCGCGCGAGGTCGTCGCGCAAGATGACAGCGATCCGTTCGGCGACCAGCTTGACCAACGCCGATTGTTCGGCGTCCAGCCGTGCACCGCCGAGAATCGCGACGGCACCGAACACGCCTGAGGCTCCCTGTAGCCGCAGCAAAAAGACGTCGCTGTCGGGCAGTTCGCTGAACCCGCGTTCGCTCGCGCGGCGCACCGCGTCGGCGTCTGGTGCTACCGACAGCGAGTCGAGCGCGGCTACAAGCACCCAACGTTGCTCGTCGTCGGCCGCGTGGCTGTAGGCCCAGCATTGGGCAATTGATACGCCCGCGGCCAACCGGTGCAGCAGTTCGGCGATGACCTGGTCAGGCCTGAGCTTTTGCTCGATGTCGGCGGGCAGCGAGACCAGCCAACTGATCGCGTCGTGTGGGCGTTGTCGTGAAAGCGCAGCCGAAGCGGTGGGTCGGGCGGAGGTCAGGAGCTCGGCTGGTGGTGCGGGGTCGACCGGCTGTGGCTGTTGAGGTACGGCGACTGCACCGAGCTGGAACCACACCGACTTGCCCCAACCGAAGTGCCTGGTGCCCCACTCGGTGGCCAGCGCGTCGAGGAGCAATAGGCCGCGGCCGCCCTCTCTTGTCTCGCTCGCCATTTCGTGGGCGATGGTGATCAGCCCGGGTGATTGGTCGACGACTTCGACCCGCATGCTGCCGTGGCCCGCCTCGACCCGCAGTTCGATCTCGGTGCCGGCATGCACGATCGCGTTGGTCACCAACTCGGTGACGAGCAGCAATGCTTCGTCGATGAACCCCGCCAGGCTGTTCTCGAGTACCGCGGCTTCGACGACGCGACGAGCGGCGGACGCCGAAGAACTCGCTGGTTCGAGCTTGGTGATGGTCTGACCGGTGAGGCCTTGCGAAGTGGTCACGGCATCGGGTTCCCGAACTCGCCGGGAGTGCTCGCCAAGGTGGCCCGCAGTGCCGCGATGGAGTCGCCTGCCTCATTGATAGCCTTTGCCAGCTCAGGCTGTTCTGCGCCGTCGGTCAGAGTTTGCGCGAGTTCGATCGCATCGGCGATCCGCGCCGTCAACTGCTCGATATCGGCAGCGCCAAGACTTGCCAGTTGCTGGCGTAGCCGATGAGCTTGCGCGGCGAGTTCGCGACGTCGTTCATGCAGTTCGATGAAGACCGCTACCTTCGCCCGCAGCACCCACGGATCGAATGGCTTCGACAGATAGTCGACCGCGCCAGCTGCATAACCACGGAACGCCTGGTGCGCCTCGCCGTCGATAGCGGTCAGGAAGAGAATCGGGATGTCTCGGGTACGTTCACGCTGCTTGATATGCGTCGCGGTCTCGAATCCGTCCATGCCTGGCATTTGCACGTCGAGCAGGATGAGCGCGTAGTCATCGCTCAGCAGCTGCTTGAGTGCCTCTTCGCCCGAGTTGGCCTTCACCAGCTCGTGTCCGAGGCCGTGCAGAATTGCCTCCAAAGCAAGCAGATTCTCGGGTCGGTCGTCGACCATGAGGATCCGTGCCGGGCGCACTTGTGGCTCCACTAGTCGAGGTCCTCGTTTGCTGTGACGCCGTCGACGAGCCACGACCGCATGACGGTCAGCAACCTGTCGAGATCGACCGGCTTCGTGATGTAGTCGCTCGCCCCGGCCGCGATGCTCTTGTCGCGGTCGCCCTGCATCGCCTTGGCCGTCAAGAACAACACGGGGAGGTCTCGAAGCGACGGCGTCGCGCGGATCTCGGCCGTCGTCTGGTTACCGTCCATGTCGGGCATCATGAAGTCCATCAATACCAGGTCGACTTCGGGATGTTCTTGTAGCAGCGTGATACCCGCCCGGCCGTTGTCGGCGTAAAGCACCGTCATGCCGTGCAATTCCAATGCGCTCGTCAATGCGAAAACGTTGCGTACGTCGTCGTCGACAACCAGCACGGTGGCGCCCTGCAGCGGATCGGGTCCGGTCAGCGGCACCGGGTCGCTCGTCGCATCGCTCAGCATCGGGGTCTGCTTTGGGATGCGGCGAGCCGGCATCGGCGGCAACGCGCTCAGTGCTTCACGTTCGTCGAAGGGGTAGACGACCGGAACGTACAGCGTGAACGTGCTGCCCTTGCCCGCCTCACTCGTGACGGCGATCGCGCCGCCCAGCAAACGCGCGATTTCTCGTGAAATCGAAAGCCCAAGGCCGGTTCCACCATACTTGCGGCTCGTCGTACCGTCGGCTTGCTGGAATGCCTCGAAGATGAACTTCAACTTGTCGGGCGGCACGCCGATGCCTGTGTCGGTGACACTGAAGGCGACGACGGTGTGGTCGTTGAGCGTTGCTGTCGAGAACAACATGTCGGACGGCGCTTGCCGCACGGACAAGCGCACGCTTCCGGATTCGGTGAACTTCAACGCGTTCGACAGTAGGTTCTTCAGCACCTGATGCAATCGTTGTTCGTCGGTGACGACAGCAGCGGGCAACCCGTCGTCGATCTCGACCACGAGGTCGAGGCCTTTTTCTTCGGCCAGCGGACGAAATGTCGAATCGACGTAGTCGCAGACCTTGCCGAGCAGTACAGGCGCCGGGTGGACGTCCATCTTGCCTGCCTCGACCTTCGACAGGTCGAGAATGTCGTTGATGAGCACCAGCAGGTCGCTACCTGCGCTGTAGATCGTGCGGGCGAACTCGATCTGCTTGTCGGTGAGGTTCGACTGCGGATTGTCGGCAAGCAATTTGGCCAAGATGAGCAAGCTGTTCAGTGGTGTGCGCAGTTCGTGGCTCATGTTCGCCAAGAACTCTGATTTGTATTGCGACGACAGTGCAAGCTGTTCGGCCTTTTCTTCAAGGCCCAGCCTGGCCATCTCGATCTCGCGGTTCTGGATCTCGATGTTGTGGTTCTGCTCACCCAGCAGCGTCGCCTTTTCTTCGAGTTCGGCGTTCGTACGCTGCAGTTCCATCGACTGCACCCGAAGTTCTTGGGCCAGCCGCTGCGATTGTTCGAGCAGTTCCTCGGTGCGCACGTTCGCGATGATGTTGTTCAACACGACGCCGATAGTCTCGACGAGTTGCTCGAGGAACCGCGTGTGCACCTCGCTGAAGTGCTGGAATGACGCGAGTTCGATGACGCCGAGTACCTGCTCTTCGAACAGCACCGGGATGACGAACAGGTCGGACGGCGCCGCCTCGCCGAGACCGCTGTGCACAGTGAGATAACCAGGGGGGACGTCGGTGACGTGTAACGGACGGCGGTCGAGCGCAGCCTGACCGACGAGCCCGTCGCCGAAGGCGAAGACGGCTTCATCGGGGCCGTGCGCCTGACCGTAACTCGCGGCGCGGCGCAACAGCGTGGTGTCGTCGGGGTGCTCGGCGAGGAAGAACGCGCCTTGCACCGCCTCGATCACCGGCGTGACCTCACTCATGATCATTTGAGTGACTTCTTGCAGGTCGCGCTGGCCCTGCAGCCGGCCGCCGATGCGGGCCAGGTTCGACTTCAGCCAGTCCTGCTGAGCGTTGATCTCGGTCGTCGTACGCAGGTTGGCGATCATCTGGTTGATGTTGTCTTTCAGTTCGGCGACCTCGCCCTGCGCGTCGACCGCGATCGAGCGCGTCAGGTCGCCACGGGTCACAGCGGTCGACACCTCGGCGATCGCGCGTACCTGAGTCGTGAGGTTTCCGGCCAGCTGGTTGACGTTTTCGGTGAGATGCCGCCAGGTGCCGGAAACGCCCGCCACCTCGGCCTGGCCACCGAGGCGGCCTTCGGTGCCGACCTCGCGCGCCACGCGCGTCACTTCGCCGGCAAACGCGTTCAGCTGGTCGACCATGGTATTGATGGTCTCTTTGAGCTGAAGAATTTCGCCGGAGACATTGACGGTGATCTTCTTGGAAAGATCGCCACCGGCGATGGCGGTGGCAACCTCGGCGATATTGCGAACTTGCGCCGTGAGGTTTGACGC
>JBOGEK010000520.1:0-4539 GCA_050743645.1 Acidothermaceae bacterium | reverse complement strand
GTGCAGGCTGCTTGGTCCTGAGCCTGCACGTTTGACAGCGCTCGCTTGTCGTCGGCCACGGTCAGATTGAGACTGTTCGCGTTCGAGCTGGCGCCCGCTAAGGCAGCTGCGTCGCTGGTGAGTTGTGACTGCGTCTTGCTACCGAAAGCTGCAACATCTTGGCTGTACTGAGCCTCGTCGTTGTTGTACTGCGTGTTGGCCTGGTCGACGTTCGCCTGGAACGTTGTTGTGTCCTGGTCGGCAGTCGCTTGGTCTCGGGACAGCTGGTCTTGAGCTTGGCTGATGTTGGTATCGGCTTGCGTGGTGTCGAGTCCGACCTGCTGCTGCGCGTTCGCCAAGGAAGCCTGCGCCGATGCGACCTGCTGCCCGGCCTGCTCGACCGACAGCTGCAGCCCTTGGGCTACGAGTGACGTGACACCGCTTTGGAGCTCGGTCAGTTTCTCTTGAGCCGACGCCAACTGCGCGTTCGCGGAATCGAGGCTCGCCTTGGCTGCGGTCGAATCGAGCTTGGCAAGCACCTGACCCTGCTTGACCTTGTCACCTACTTTGACGTCGATCTCGGTGAGTTTGCCGGCGGTGCCGAAGTTGACGTTGATGTTGTTCGGCGCGGTGACGTTCCCGCTACTGCTGATCGTCGTCATAACTGTGCCGGTGCCGATCGTCGCGGTGCGCTGCGCGGTTGCCGACGCCTTCTGGGTCGGCAGCCCGACGGTGTCGTAGGCGAACCAGCCGCCGAGTGCCGCCACGACGACCAGACTGATGTTGGTCACGGTCGACTTCGTCAGTCGCATGATCGGGTTCCCTAGTTGTCCGAGAGAGGAGACGCGCGACCAAAGGTCACCAGCCGAATCTTGGAGTGCGCTGAGAAAGCCGTGTGAGCGTCCTGGGAGCTGGTCGCGGGCGTACATTCTCAGGTAACGCTCAGGCAGCTCTCAGCAAATGTGCAGGACTTTCACGAACAGTTGACCCTCAGAACCAGTGGACTCTGCTCGCTGAGAAGGAGGTACCCGTGCCGGCTGCGACGCGTGTGCTCGTCGTAGACGACGAGGTCAACATCACCGACCTGGTGGCAACAGCCTTGCGCTACGAGGGTTTCCAGGTCACTACCGCGAGCACCGGCGAGCAAGCACTTGCGGCCGTCACGTCGGCGAGGCCCGATCTCGTCGTCCTCGATGTCATGTTGCCCGATCTCGACGGCTTCGAGGTGGCACGTCGCATCGGCATTCAGGGCCGCTCGGTACCGGTCTTGTTCCTGACCGCGCGCGACACCACAGACGACAAGGTCCGTGGCCTCACGATCGGCGGCGACGACTACGTCACCAAACCGTTCTCGTTGGCCGAACTCGTCGCGCGCGTGCACGCCGTATTGCGTCGCACCCGCTCGAACGGCCACGGTTCGCCGCGGCTGTCGTTCGCTGACCTCGAGATGGACGACGACACCCGCGACGTTACCCGCGGGTCGCGATCGATCGAGCTCACCGCCACCGAATACCGCCTTTTGCGTTACCTGCTCGCGAACGCCCGCAAGGTGTTGACGCGCGCTCAACTTCTCGACCACGTATGGGATTACGACTTCGGCGGCGATTCGGGCGTACTCGAGACCTATATCAGCTACCTGCGTAAGAAGGTCGACGTCGAAGGGCCACCGCTCATCCACACCGTGCGCGGTGTGGGCTACACCCTTCGCCTGCCGAAGGAATGACCCAGCTGAACGAAATGTCTGAGAGTCAGATGACCGAAGACCGCCGCCGTCGTTTTGCGGTGTCGCTGCGTGTGCGATTGCTGGTTGCGCTGGTGGCGCTGGCGGCGCTCGGACTGGTGGTCGCCGCAGCGGTCACCCACACCCTCCTCGCGTCGTTCCTACTTCAGCGATTCGACGACCAGCAGGCAACGGCGACTCGGTTCGTTTACACGTCGGTGTTCCAGCCGACGCCAGGTGGCAAAGGCTTTCTCGACGGAGGCGCGCCCCGCCAGAGCAACCGGTTGCTGCCAACAGGCTCGTATGCCGCGGGAATTGACTCGGCCGGCAAGGTCGTCGAGCAGTTGAGCTACGACGCCGATACGAACACGTGGGCCGTGGCATCGGCTGCGACGGCGCCCCGGCTGCCGGCGAACACGACCAGCCATACCAAGCCGTTCACGGTTACCGACAAGAAGGGCAACAGATACCGGGTCGTTGTTGACCACGACGCCCGAGATCTGTTGATCAGCCGAAGTACTGGTCAGACGGCGACATACGTTTTTGCGATGCCGATGCGTGACGTCGAGCAGACGCTTGGCCGCCTGACGCTGGTCGAGGCCGGCGTCACGGCAGCGGTGTTGCTTGCGACAGGGTTGCTGGCGTGGTTCCTGATTGGCGTCGGACTCCGTCCGCTCCGCAAGATGGAGGCGAGTGCCGGTGCAATCGTCGCCGGAGACCTGTCGCGGCGGATCGAGCATCCTGATTCACGAACCGAGGTGGGCCGGCTCGGGCTTGCTCTCAACACCATGCTGGCGCGCATCGAAGAAGCGTTCTCGGCGCGGGCGGCGTCTGAAGAACGGCTGCGCCGATTCCTCGCCGACGCATCCCACGAGCTGCGTACTCCTTTGACGTCGATTCGCGGGTACGCCGAGCTTTTCCGACGCGGCGCCAATCGTCGTCCTGACGACTTAGAAAAGGCGATGCACCGAATCGAAGACGAGTCGGCGCGAATGGGCGTGCTGGTCGACGAATTGTTGTTGTTGGCACGGCTTGATCAAGGTCGTCAGCCGGCGCGCGAGCCCGTGTTGCTGTCCGAGATTGCGGCCGATGCTTGCGACGATTTGCGCACCGCAGCCGCCGACCGGGTCGTCAGGTTCGAAGCCGATCCCGACGTCGTCGTCAGCGGCGACGAGATGCAGTTACGGCAGGTAATGGGCAACTTGCTGACGAATGCGCGAGTGCACACGCCGTCCACAACTGCTGTCGACGTGCGGGTGGCGGCCGAAGGTGGCGTCGCGGTCTTCGAGGTTCGCGACCACGGACCCGGCTTGCCTGCAGCCGACCTGCCGCACGTCTTCGACCGTTTCTATCGGGCCGACCAGTCGCGTACACGCGACCATGGCGGTGCCGGCTTGGGTCTGTCGATCGTCGCTGCGGTTGTGCAGGCGCACGGTGGGCGGGTCGGCGTTTCGAACGTGCTTGGCGGCGGCGCCGAAGGCGTTACCGGTGCGAGATTTCGGGTCGAGTTGCCGTTGCTCATCGGCGACGCCGAAACCATTTCCGGCACGATCGAAAGCGAGACGATCGAGCCGGACGACGCGCGTGTGGCCGCGCCGGTTCGCGATTCGAGCTGGTGAATGTCGCATCGTGTTAGAGCCGTCTGTCCTTGGCACGACTTCGTGGGCGCGCAGCCGCCGCTAGGTGGCGCGAACGTTACCCCGTTGTTGGCGCGCGCGACCGGATCGGTCCGCACTACGGCTAGGGCTGGAAGTTGGCACGTTGTCGAGCGCTGTTACTCCTCAAGCCTTATGAGCCCAGACGTAACAGATGTGGTGTGGCGGATCCAATGGTTGCTCAAGCGTGGCGAGCCGAGCAAGGCTTGCGGCGCGCACCCTTTCGGCAGCCCGCTCATCGAGTTGCGCGAACCGTCGTCCGGTCGAACGCATCGACGTGAGTTGTGCAACGAGGTCATCGACTGTCGGCCGCCACCGCAGGGGCTGTCGCGAGACGGCATCGATCGAAAGCCCCGCGGCACTGACAAAGGCTTCGAGTTTTTCGGGGGAGTCGGTAGCGGCTCCTCCTGGCCGGGTGTCAGGTTGGACCGGCGCGCCGACGCGGTCGAGTTCATCGTTGAGAATCTGTTCACCGAGCGTGACCCAACCTCCGCGGGGTGCGATCCAGGCAGCGAGCGCAAACCCGCCGCCGGCCCGCAAAACCCTTGCTACTGAGCCGAACGTGAGCGCGGGGGCGGAAACGTGCTGCATGACGAATCCGCAAACGATCAGATCGATGCTTCCGGTCATCAGCGGCAACGCCTGCGCATCAGCTCGCGCAACGTGAGCACGATGCTTATTGCGAGACAACATTCCCGCGGACAGGTCGAGCCCGAGCATTTTCGCGGACGGCGCCCGCTGGCGCACGTCAGAGAGCACGCCACCCGTGCCGCAACCGATCTCGACGGCCACCTCGACGCCGCTCCAGGCCACTGATTCGAGCAACGGTTGCATCGCGCTGTGCAGTACCGGTGCCCACCAGCGCTCGTAGCCGGCCGCGTCTCCGTCATACCTGCGCTGCACATCAGTCACCGGCACGGCCGCCCCAAATCCCCATCCGATTCTCAGCCTGACGCCAGATTTGTTCCAGCTGGGATGCCGACTATAGGCGTACGACCCTGGGAGGATCCGCCATGACCGAGCCGCACACCGAGCGCCCCGAGCCCGGGCGTCAAGCCTTCGAGCGCATCAGTGACGAGATCTCGAACGAACCGCAGGTGCCACGGCGCTCACGGTTGGTCGCCTGGGCGACCCTCGGTGCGGTTGGCGTCGCCGCCGCGATCGGGGGAGTCGTCGCGGTCAACT
>JBOGEK010000519.1:0-1531 GCA_050743645.1 Acidothermaceae bacterium | reverse complement strand
TCATCGCCTTGCGTGAAGAGGTCGACCGGTTGGCGCAACCGCCGTCCGGCTATGGCGTCTTTTTGGCACGCCACGACGACGATTCGATCGATATCTTCACAGGCGGCCGCAAGCTGCGCGTGTCGGTGAGCCCCAACGTCGAGATCGACGACTTGCGCAGAGGCCAGGAGGTCATGCTCAACGAGGCCCTCAACGTCGTGCAGGCGCTGTCGTTCGAACGCCAGGGCGAAGTCGTCATGTTCAAAGAGGTGCTCGACGACGGCGAGCGGGCGCTGGTGATCGGCCGCACCGACGAGGAGCGGGTCGTGATGCTGGCCGATTCGCTGGCCGACGTGCCGTTGCGGGTCGGCGATTCGCTGTTGCTCGAGACCCGGTCGGGTTACGTGTACGAGCGCATCCCCAAGGCCGAGGTCGAAGAACTGGTGCTCGAAGAAGTCCCCGACATCGATTACTCGGCAATCGGTGGTCTCAGCGCGCAGATCGAGCAGATCCGTGACGCCGTCGAATTGCCTTACCTGCATGCGGATTTGTTCCGTGAGCACAAGCTGCGGCCACCGAAGGGTGTTCTGCTGTACGGCCCTCCCGGCTGCGGTAAGACGCTCATCGCAAAGGCGGTCGCCAACTCGTTGGCGAAGAAGGTCGCCGAGGTTACCGGGCGCCCCGAAGGCAAGAGTTTCTTCTTGAACATCAAGGGTCCTGAGCTGCTGAACAAGTACGTCGGCGAGACCGAGCGACACATCAGGCTGGTCTTCCAGCGGGCCCGCGAAAAGGCGAGCGATGGCACACCGGTGATCGTGTTCTTCGACGAGATGGACTCGATCTTCCGCACCCGTGGCTCTGGTGTGAGTTCCGACGTCGAGAACACCATCGTGCCGCAGTTGTTGAGCGAGATCGACGGCGTCGAGGGCCTCGAGAACGTGATCGTGATCGGCGCGAGTAACCGCGAAGACATGATCGACCCTGCGATCCTTCGACCGGGCCGGCTCGACGTCAAAATCAAGATCGAACGACCCGACGCCGAAGCCGCACGCGACATCTTCAGCAAGTACATCACCGCAGATTTACCGCTTCACGTCGACGACCTGGGCGAGCACGGCGGATCACGCGAAGCCACGGTTCAGGCGATGGTGCAGCACGTCGTCGAGCGCATGTACGACGAGACCGAAGAGAACCGATTCCTTGAAGTCACGTACGCCAACGGAGACAAAGAAGTCCTGTATTTCAAGGATTTCAACTCAGGCGCGATGATCCAGAACATCGTCGACCGCGCGAAGAAGATGGCGATCAAGGACTTCCTCGACAACGGCAACAAGGGTCTGCGGATGCAGCACTTGATGAGCGCGTGTGTCGACGAGTTCAAAGAGAACGAGGATCTCCCGAACACGACGAATCCCGACGACTGGGCTCGAATCTCCGGCAAGAAGGGCGAGCGCATCGTCTACATTCGGACCCTCGTCTCCGGCAAGCAGGGCACCGAGGCGGGTCGCTCTATCGACACGATCGCGAACACCGGCCAGTACCTGTAGCCACG
>JBOGEK010000518.1:0-6722 GCA_050743645.1 Acidothermaceae bacterium | reverse complement strand
GTGCTGACCTGCGGCGAGCGGCCGCGGTCGCGTCCGGGTGCCGCTTCAGCGGTGTGGTCGTGGTTGCTTTAAGGGTCGCACTCGATACCGTGCCGGTCAACCCCGCCGTTACGATCAGGTCACGATGTGTGGCCCTAAAAGCTATGCTTAACTATCTCATATTTGGACTAACCGCGCGCCTGGCGTACGGGTGATTCCGCTCACGCGCAGGCAGTCGAACCGATCATCGTTCGACGAAGCCGGACGGCGAAGGGCGCGTCGCATCGGGGCGTGACCACCGCTCGACGACGCCGGTCACAGCGCCGGGTCGAGACGCGGCCGACGGCCCGGCGAGCAACTCCAAGAGCCGCTCGCAGATCGCGCGATCGCCCTCGGCGATTACCTCCACCCGGCCGTCGTCCAGGTTCGAGGCACTGCCGATCAAGCCGAGTTCAAGCGCCCGAGCGCGCACCCACCAGCGAAAGCCGACACCTTGCACCCGTCCTCGCACCCACGCGGTCAGGCGGACCGGCTCACTCGCACCGAAATCAGCAGCGTCGCTACTCACGGCAGCACCGTCGGGTTGCGTCACAGCTGACAGGTTATGTCGAGAATCACCAATGCGGGTGGCGTGGCCGCGGCTGACACTTCGGGCACAGATACGACGATCGGTTCATGAAGGCTTCGCGCCGGATCGCGGTGCCGCACCGTGAGCACGGCTCGTCACGGCGTCCGTACACCTCGAGGGAGCGGTCGAAGTAGCCACTCTCGCCGTTGACGTTGACATAAAGGCTGTCGAAAGACGTGCCGCCTTGCTCCAATGCATCTCGCATAACAGCGCGGACACCCGCGAGTAGCCGCTGCGATTCGGGACGCCGCATCGTCTCGGTGGGGCGGGCGTAGTGGAGCTTGGCCTGCCAGAGGGCTTCGTCGGCATAGATGTTGCCAACCCCAGAGATCAGGCTTTGGTCGAGCAGAGCACGTTTCAGGCCGGTGCGCCGCACCCGCAGCAAGGCGTGAAAGGCGTCGTCGTCAAATGCGGATTCGAGCGGGTCGGGTGCGATGTGCGCGATCTCGGAAGGTAGGTCGGCGCCGCCGACCGAAACCGAGAGCCCGCCGAAGGTTCGCTGGTCGACGAACCGAAGCTGCGAGCCGCCGTCGCCGAATTCGAATCGAACCCGCAGGTGCGGGCCGTCGGGAACGTCGGCCGCGACCACGAGCAACTGACCGCTCATGCCTAGATGAGCAATGATCGCGTCACCGGAGTCGAGCGGCAGCCAGAGGTACTTGCCGCGGCGCCGGGTGGCGGTGATCCGGCGTCCGGTCGTGGCCGCGGCGAAGTCGTCGGCGCCGGAAAGATGACGGCGGACGGCGCGCGGGTGATGCACCTCGACGCGTGCGAGCGTGCGACCGACGACCCACGCCTCGAGACCGCGGCGAACCGTCTCGACCTCGGGCAGCTCCGGCATGATCAGCCGGCAGCGGTGTCGCCAGGGCGCTCGCCGCCCGCGTCGTCGTCGAGCGAGTCGAGCGCATCGATGCCCGGGACGGCGGCGGTGTCTACGCCCTCGCCGATCAGGCCTGCATCGGCGGCGGTCCTGATGCGATTCCAGGCTTGCTCGGCGGCTTGCTGCTCTGCTTCTTTCTTGCTGCGACCGGTGCCGCTGCCGTAGATCTCGCCATTGACGCGGACGTCGGCGATGAACGTCTTCTCGTGGTCGGGACCGCTCTCGGAGACTTCGTAGTACGGCACACCGAGCACATTTGCGGCCGTGAGCTCTTGCAGTGACGTCTTCCAGTCGAGGCCGGCGCCCATACCGGCAGCTTCGTCGATCATGCCGTCGAACAACCGGTGTACGAACGCGGTAGCAGGTTCGAGACCGGCGTCGACGTAGACAGCACCGATCAATGCTTCGAGCGCATCGGCCAGGATCGATGACTTGTCGCGGCCGCCGGTGGCCTCTTCGCCGCGGCCGAGCCGAAGGAAACTTCCGAGGTCGAGGCTGCGACTGACGTCGGCGAGCGCTCGCATGTTGACGACGGCGGCGCGCAGCTTGGCAAGCTGACCTTCGGGGAGGTCGGGAAACGACCGGAAAAGCGTCTCGGTGACGATCACACCGAGGACGGCGTCGCCCAAGAACTCAAGCCGTTCGTTGGTAGGCAGACCGCCGTTTTCGTAGGCGTACGAGCGATGCGTGACCGCACGTTCGAGGACGGCACGGTCGACCGCAACACCGGTGATCGCGTCGAGTAGCGCGAGCGGATCGCTGCTGTCGGTCATCTCCGCCCCCGCGGAGGATTCGGCATCGTCGGGGCGCGGCGGGTCAGCCGGCGACGATCGGGCGCCGGTTGTAAGTTCCGCAGTTGTGGCACACCACGTGCGGCAGCTTCGGCTCCCGGCAAGCGGGGTTTTCACAACGCACGAGCGTGGGGGCGGTTGCCTTCCACTGCGAACGGCGACTACGCGTGTTGCTGCGGGATTGTCTCCGCTTCGGGACCGGCACGGCTAGCTCTCCTGCTCGTTGATGGTGCTGTCGTGGGCGCTGCTGATGTTCGTGTCGCTGGTGTTCGTGTTGCTGATGCTCGTGTTGCTGATGCTCGTGTTGCTGCCTTCGGTACCGCTCAGCTGACGCAAGGCGACCCACCTCGGGTCGACCTCGTCGTGCCTGTGGTCGGGACCGACGCTGGCGAGCTGCACCCCGCATTCGGGGCACAGGCCCGGGCAGTCTTCACGACACACGGGCGCGAGCGGCAGCGCGAGCACCACCGCGTCACGAAGTACCGGCTCCAGGTCGAGGTAATCGTCGACCAGCAGCCCGATCTCGTCGTCGTCGGCATCGGACTCGAGCTCGCGCCCGGGGTACACGAACAGCTGCATGACGTCGACCTCGAGCTTGCTGGTCAACGGATCAAGACAGCGCGCGCACTCCCCGGTCAGCATCACCGAGACGGTGCCCGACACGAGGACTCCCTCGCTGACCGACTCCAACCGCAAGTCGAGCGCGAGGTCGCTGCCTTCGGCGACACCGACCAGCTCACCGCTGAACCCAGCCGGCGCCGCGACGGTGCGGGAAACCGTGCGCATCGATCCCGGACGCCGGGGCAAGTCGCGTGTGTCGACGACGAGCGGGGCTCGGGGGTCGAGGTGCGTCAGTCTCCTGCTCCTTTCGGCACGGCGGGATGAGCGACAGAACGGGTGGTGTGGGACGTCGGGCGGCAGCCTGTGACGAAACCGAACCCGAGAATACCGCCTGCGGCGCGCCGGGTCGATTCCGGGCGATCCGCCCGCCCCGGCGTCAGCCTCCCGGCGCCTGCCCCGGTGCCTCCAGTCAGCCCCCGGGCAGCGGCTCGTCGTCGTAGGCCTGGTCGGCGAGTTGCTCCATCTCGTGCCGGCCGTGCAGCTTGTCACGCCCGCGCAAGACGGCGGTGAGCGTCTTGTTGAGCACGATTTCGAAGTTGGCGAGCTTGGTGTCTACGTAGTCGTCGACTTCCTGGCGCATGCGGCGCGACTCGCTCGCGGCCTCGTCGAGCACCCGGTCGGCGTCGGCCACCGCCGCTTTATGCACGTCTGTCTCACTGATCAACTGTTCGCGTTCGGTGTGGGCGTTCGCGATGATCCGCTCCGCCTCGCGTCGTCCTTCTTCGACAACGTCGTCGCGCGCGTGCAGCAGCGACTCGGCGCGCTGAACCTCGGCGGGGATCAGATCGCGCAGCTCATCGAGCAGGCCAAGGACCTGGCCGCGGTTCACTATGCAGGACGCCGACATCGGCATCGACCGCGCCGATTCGATATGGCTGACGATCTCTTCGAGCTTGTCCTTCAGTTCCACGATGTCGCCAGTTTCACGATGTCGATCTCCAACGGTGGTGGGGTCAGGACGAACCGCGCTCGAGCCGTTCGGTCAAGCGGTGCAACACCGTCTCGGGGACAAGCCCCGAGACATCACCACCGTACGTCGCGAACTCCTTGACCAAGCTCGACGACAAGAAACTGTAGAGGGGGTTGGTGACCAAGAACACAGTGTCGATGTCGCCTTGGCCTTTGTTCATCTGCGCCATCTGCAACTCGTATTCGAAGTCGCTGACGCTACGCAGGCTTTTCACGATCACCCCGATGCTGCGCGCCGTGCAGAAATCGACCAGCAAACCGTGGAACGACTCGACGACCACGTTGCTGTACGCCTTAGTCGTCTCACGCAACATCTCGACCCGCTCGTCGGTGGTGAACATGCCGGTCTTCGACCGGTTGATCAAAACCGCCACCGTCACCTCGTCGTAGAGCTGCGCGGCTCGCGACACGATGTCGAGGTGGCCGTTAGTGACCGGGTCGAACGATCCCGGGCAGACCGCCTTGCGCACGCCGCCACCTCCTCGTCAGTCGCTCGTCAGTCGCTCGTCAGCTGCTCAACTGTGCCCGGGCGGCGCGACCGTACCAGAGCCGTACCACACCTGGGCGTCACCGTAGCGCCGCTCGCGCAGCGGTTCGATGCCTTCGGGCCAGTTCCAAGATTCGCGGCTGCCGCGTTCGACCGCAATGATCGCGCCGGCAGCCAGCAGTCCGCGATTGCACACGGTCTCGATCACCGCCGCGAGTTCGGACGACGCCAGCGCGTACGGCGGGTCGGCGAATACGAGATCGAACCCAGACGGCGAAAGGATCTCGCGAACCGCCGACTCCACCTTGCTCGCGACCACCGTCACGACGGCACCAGTGCCGGTGCCGTCGTCGGTGCCGGTGCCAGCGCCCGCGTCGGTCTGCAGCGAAGCCACGTTGGCACGCAGCACTTCGACCGCGCGAGGCGACGACTCGACCAGCACCACGCGTGCGGCGCCGCGTGACCACGCCTCAAGGCCGACGGCGCCCGACCCCGCGTAGAGGTCGAGCACCGCGATCCCATCGAATCCCACGAGCAGCGAGCCGAGGGTCGAGAACAAGCCCTCACGGGCACGGTCGGATGTCGGCCGGGTGCCCGACGGCGGCACGGCAATCCGGCGTCCGCCGAACCGGCCGGCGACGATGCGGGTCATCGTGGGCTCATGCTTTGTCGAGAAATTCGACATCGGCTGCGGCCATCAGCCGGGCCAGCTCGGTTGCGAGTCCGCGATGCTCCAAGAGTTCAGGGTCGGCGTCGATCAGCGCCGCCGCGTCGGCTCTGGCCGCCTCGATGATGTCGCGATCCCGGGTGAGCGAGAGCAGTTGGAGGTCGCTGCGCCCGTGCTGTCGCTGGTTGAGAATCGTGCCTTCGCGGCGTTGTTCGAGGTCGAGCTCTGAAAGGACGAATCCGTCTGAGGTTTTGGCGAGCGCGTCGAGTCGGTCGCGCGACGGCGCGTACGGCGACGCCTCGGTGACGAGCAGGCAGATGCTCTCAGCGCTTCCGCGGCCTACGCGGCCGCGCAGCTGATGGAGCTGCGAGATGCCGAACCGGTCGGCGTCGAGAACCACCATCGCGGTCGCGTTCGGCACATCGACACCGACCTCGATGACGGTGGTCGCCACCAGCACGTCGACCTCGCCCGCGACAAAAGCCCGCATGACGGCATCTTTGGCGTCAGGGTGCATCCGGCCGTGCAGTATCTCGACCCGCAAGCCGATCAGGTCGTACTCGGCGAGCTGCGATGCGACGTCGAGGACCGCAAGCGGTGGCCGCTTCTCGTCCTGGTCAGTTTTTGATTCGTCGGTGGCGGCCAGTTCGTCGTCAGGCACGTCGTCGTCTGGTTCGTCGTCGGCCTCGTCGCCGCCGATCCGCGGGCAGACGACGTAGACCTGGTGACCCGCCTCGACTTCTTCGCGCACCCGCTGCCAGACACGGTTTCGCCAGGCCGGTCGCTCTGCCACGGGCGCAACGTGGGTGGTGATCGGCGCGCGACCCTTTGGCAACTCGTCGAGAGTCGACACCTCGAGGTCACCGTAAACGGTCATCGCGATCGTGCGCGGGATCGGAGTTGCCGTCATGACCAACACGTGTGGACGACGGTCGTCCCGCGCCTTGGCTCGCAGCGCATCACGCTGCTCGACACCGAAGCGGTGCTGTTCATCGACGACGACAAGACCGAGATCCGCGAACTGCACATGTTCTTGGAGCAACGCATGCGTGCCGATCACAATGCCAGCTTCGCCGGAAGCAGCATCAAGCAATGCCCGTTTGCGCGCGGCCACGTTCATCGAACCGGTGAGCAACGTGACGCTCGTCGCGCGATCTGCGCCGCCGAGTTGGCCGCGCATCGCGAGCGGGCCGAGCATCGTCGACAGGGACCGAAAATGTTGCTGTGCAAGCACTTCTGTCGGTGCAAGTAAGGCGGCCTGCCCACCGCAGTCGACGACGGTGAGCATCGCGCGCAACGCCACCACTGTCTTGCCGGAACCGACCTCGCCCTGCAGCAGCCGGTGCATCGGATGGTCGAGCGCCAATTCGGCCGCAATCGTTTCACCGACCAACTGCTGGCCGGCTGTTAGCTCGAACGGCAATCGCTGGTCGAACGCGTCGAGCAGACCACCAGCGACCGGTTTTCTCGGGATAGCGGGAAAACTGGCCGCGAAGCGTCTGCGTTGTGCCATCGCGACCTGGAGCACGAATGCTTCGTCGAACGCCAGCCTGGCGCGCCCGCGATCGCGGTCGGCGAGAGTCTTGGGTCGGTGCAGCATCTGGAGAGCCTCGGCAAATCCGATCAAGCCCCGGCGTTGTCGCACATCGAGCGGCAACGGGTCGTCGTCGAGATCGAGGGTGTCGAGTGCGACTCGGACG
>JBOGEK010000517.1:0-2721 GCA_050743645.1 Acidothermaceae bacterium | reverse complement strand
GTAGGGCGAACTTCCCGCCCGAACCCGTCAGCTAACTCGGTAGGCGCCGAGGAAGAAGGAGATCGCCCACGTGGCGTTTCCTCATAGTGTGTTGCCGTCCGTCCGTTCCAGCTTCAGCCGTCTCGGCGTGCGCGCAGGCGTCGCCGGGCTTGCCGCGCTCTCGGCGCTTGCGCTGCTGCCTGCAGTCGCCCACGCCGACCCAAAGGTGACGGCTGCTGCTGCCCAAACCCAACTTCAGTCGTTGTCCGACAAGGCTGAACTGCTCACCGAGAAGTTCAACGCTGCGCAAGACCACCTCGCCGCGGCGCAGCACGCTCTTAAAGCCGACCAGGCAGCCGTCACCAAGGCGCAGACCGCCGTCGACGCCAACAAGGCCCAGATCGCGACGCTGTCCGCCGCCGCGTACGAGTCCGGCGGCTCGAACACCCTTGAGCTGTTGCTCAGTTCGGGTGATCCGCAGGCAGCGCTTGACCGCGCGGGCATCTTGTCGATGCTGTCATCGCAACAAGGCGAGCAGTTGCGCGCAGCGACCGCAGGGAGCAACAAGCTTGCCCAGACCAACGCTGCCGCCACCCAGCAGCTGAAAGCGATCCAGGCGTTGCAGGCGTCGCTTGCGTCCCAGCAGAAGACGATCGACCGGCTCGTCGCCCAGCAGCAGGCGTTGCTGAACGCGAGTCGGGCGCAGATAGCGGCCAACAACGCGAAAGCTGCGGCTGTTGCGAAGGTGGCCGCCGCCGCGAAGGCAGCGGCTCGGGCCGCCGCGAGTCGGGCGCAAACCCGGGTCACACTCGCGAAGAAGGCCGCCGCGGCCCCGAGGCAGCTGGCCGTCGTCCCGGCAAGTGCTCGGGCGTCAGCGGCTGTGGCGTATGCCTACGCACAGCTCGGCAAGCCGTATCGCTGGGCAGGGGCGGGCCCGCGCTCGTTCGACTGCTCGGGCCTCACGATGCGGGCCTGGCAGGCGGCTGGTGTCGCGCTCGGTCACAACGCGGCCGGGCAATACGCCTCGACCCGGCACGTTTCGCGCTCACAGTTGCAACCCGGTGACCTCGTGTACTTCGGTCACCCGATCCACCACGTCGGCATTTACATCGGCAACGGCAACATGATCGAGGCGCCGTACACCGGCGCGAACGTGCGGATCACCAACTTCGGTTATCGGCACGACTTCGCCGGGGCCTCGCGTCCCTGATCTTTCTGAGTTACCTGCCCGGTTGTGGCCGCTAGCGACTTCGCCCGTCGCCAGCGGCCACAGCTTTCGATGGGCGTCCCGCGACGTCGGCCTACGATGACGCCGTGACTCGATCTGCCTGCGGCCGCCGATGAGTCGGGTTCTCGTCATCACGAACGACTTTCCCCCGCGTGCCGGTGGAATTCAGGCGTTCGTGCACGCGCTGACCGTCCGTCTTGACGATGTCGTCGTGTACGCGCCGGCATGGGACGGCGCGGCGTCGTTCGACGCGGCTCAGCCGTTCGAGGTAGTGCGGCATCGGTCATCGCTGATGCTGCCGACGAGGGTGGTCGGGCGGCGGGCGGCCGCAATCATGCAAGCGCGCGGCTGCGACGCCGTCTGGTTCGGTGCTGCTGCACCACTCGGACTGCTGGCATCGCACCTGCGCCGAGCCGGCGCGCGTCGCATCGTCGCCACCACCCACGGCCACGAGGCGGGTTGGGCGCAGCTGCCCGTCGCGCGCCAACTGCTTCGCAAAATCGGCTCGGACGTCGATGTGCTCACCTATCTCGGCAGCTACACCAAAAACCGATTGGCGAAAGCAGTTTCGTCGTCCGCGAACTTGCAGCGCCTGGCGCCTGGGGTCGATCCAACCTTCTTTCGGCCAGGGGCCGGGGGAGCGGCGGTGCGAGCGCGGTATGGGCTCGGTGAGCGACCCGTCGTGGTGTGCGTTTCTCGGTTGGTGCCGCGCAAAGGCCAAGACATGTTGGTGAAGGCGATGCCGTCGATTTTGCGCACTGTGCCTGAGGCGATGCTGCTCGTGGTCGGTGACGGGCCCTACCGAGCGAGTCTCGAAAAGCTCGTCGACCGCGTCGGCGTGCGATCTGCAGTTCGATTCACCGGCGCTGTGCCATGGGAAGAGTTACCCGCGCATTTCGACGCGGGCGACGTGTTCGCGATGCCGTGTCGAACGAGACGTGGTGGGTTGGACGTCGAGGGGCTCGGCATCGTCTACCTCGAAGCATCGGCGACCGGATTGCCTGTGGTTGCTGGCAATTCCGGTGGAGCGCCCGATGCGGTGTTGCCCCGCGAAACGGGCGATGTCGTCGATGGTCGCGACGTCGAAGCGGTGGCCGCTGCGGTCGCGGGTTGGCTCGCGAATCCCGAGAAGGCGCGGGCGATGGGTGCAGCCGGGCGCGCTTGGGTCGAACGCGAATGGAGCTGGGACGCCGCGGCGAAGCAACTAACCGCGATGTTGCGAGACTGAAAGATCGGTCAACTGCAGCAGAGCCCTGTGTATGAAGGTGTGCCGCGGTGGACAATCGACCGCCGCGATGGTTGGGGCTTCAGCGGTTAAACGGCAATCGGTTGTGCAGGTAGCTGGTCGCGGGGTCGATCAGGAGACTGGTGAAGCCACGCAGCCGACGCCGCTAACGCAACGACGACCGCAGTACCGACCAGTGTGACGATGCTCGACGTGGCGCCGATGTGATGCATCAAGTCGATGGGCATATAGGTGCGCCAGGGCGAGTTCTTGCCGGGCGGTACCCAAT
>JBOGEK010000516.1:0-19208 GCA_050743645.1 Acidothermaceae bacterium | reverse complement strand
ACGTCGGGAAGCGGAAACTCCTTCTTGGCGACGGGTTCCATCGCCGACCCGAAGACTGCGTGCGCTGCCGCGAGGATCGCTTCGTCGTCCTGAATCGTGCCGGTGGGCAGGTAGACCCGGCCGCCTGGTGCGAGGTGTTCGGCGACCTGGCCGAGCATCTCGACGGGCAGTTCGGCGCCGCTGCGGCCGCCGCCCTTGCCATCGGGGAACCAGCCGGTAACCAGCGCGACGGCGTCGGGGATGCCTGACACGTCGGCGATCACGACGTCGGCCTTCGTGCCGTCGACCGGCTCCATCAGGTGGCCGGTGCGGAACTCGGCGATGTCGGCCAGGCCAAGCCGCTGCGCGTTGGCTGCGGCGCAGGCGACCGCAGCCGGCGAGAAGTCGGTGCCGATCACCTTGGCTGCGCCGAGGCGCGCCGCCACCAGTGAGAGAACGCCGCAACCGCAGCCTGAGTCGACCACGGTCTCGCCAGGGTTGACCCGCAGCGCCTCGGCGAGCACCTTGCTGGTCGAGCTGGGCATGAAGACGCCGGGGTCGACGGTGACGTCGAACGGACCGGTCGGCCCGCGCCAGACGTACTCACGCTGCGCTTCGATTGTCATCCGAATCCCTCCCGAGGGTCTCGGCGGGCCCGCTGATGATCGGCCGACGCGAGGCCCAGCCTAGCCATGCCGCAGCCGGGCCGAAACGGCCGCTCACCGTCAAGCGGATATCTGGGTGATTCGTTACCCTCCACAAGATGGAGGCACGCACTGCTTGGGAGTTAGCGCAGGTCAATATCGCCCGTCCGATCGAGCCACTCGACTCACCATTGCTCGCTGAATTCATGGCAGCGCTCGTGCCGATCAACGCCCTCGCCGACGCCGCACCGGGCTTCGTTTGGCGGCTGCAGACCGACGATGGCGACGCCACCGCGATCCCCGTTTTCGGGTCGACGGAGCTGATCGTGAACATGTCGGTCTGGCGTGATATCGAATCGCTGGGCCATTTCGTATTCAGGAGCGGCCACGTCGAGATCATGCGTCGGCGCCGCTCGTGGTTCGCGCCGATGACCGACGCCTATACCGCGCTGTGGTGGGTACCGGCTGGCGTCCGGCCGACGGTGGCTGATGCAGAGAATCGGCTGTCATCGTTGCGCAGTCGCGGTTCGACGCCGTATTCGTTCACGTTCAAGTCGCCGTTCCCCGCGCCAGCAGCACCGTCGGTGCCGATCAAGATCGTCGAGCAGACCAGGTCGGACGACGACCGGGCCGCCGACTGGTCCTGCCCCGTCTGACGCGACCGTCGCGCGGTGGAACCAACGCCAAGCGCGGCGCGTCGCATGAGCGGGGAAAGGAGCGTGCAGGTGACTCGACCGGGCCTGGTTGTCGGCCGGTACGTCCTCAGCTCACTGACTGCGCGGTGAGGTCGCGGACCTCGGCGTACCGGGCGCGCACCGACGGCGTCGGTACTGCCTCATAGATCTCGCTCGGGCTCGTCTCCCAGACTGGCGGTTCGGCCGCACCCGAGAGGGCCCACGCGGCTTGTCGGGCAGCGCCGTCGGCGACGTACTCGCCCGCCGCGGGCACCGCGACCGGCAGTCCGAACACGGCGGGTGCGATTCGCCGCACCGCGTCGTTGCGCGCCGCTCCACCGATCAGCAGCAGTCGTTCGACCTGCACACCTTGGGCGATCAGGGCGTCGAGCCCGTCAGCCAGCCCGCAGAGCATGCCCTCGACGGCGGCCCGCGCGAGATGTGCGGGCGTCGAGTTCGCCAGCGTCCAGCCATGAATCGCGCCGGTTGCCGTAGGCCGGTTAGGGGTGCGTTCGCCCTCGAGATACGGGACGACGACAAGGCCGTCGGCCCCCGCCGGTACCGATTCGGCGAGCAGCGCCAGCTCAGCGGCGTCGGTGCCGAGCATCGCCGCCGTAGCGTCGAGCACCCGGGCGGCGTTCAGCGTGCACACCAGCGGCAGGAAGTGGCCAGTCGCATCGGCGAACCCGGCCACCGCGCCCGAGGGGTCGCTCGTCGGCGTGACGCTGACTCCGAACACGGTGCCCGACGTGCCGATCGAAATGATCACGTCACCGGGTTTCGCGCCGATCCCGAGAGCCGCCGCGGCATTGTCACCGGCACCTGCCCCGAGGAGCACGCCGTTCGCCGTCCGGCCTGCTGATTCGCTCGGGGCGAGCACGCGGGGCAGAGCAGGGGCGAAGCCGAGGGCGCGGGTGAGCAGGTCGGCACGGTATTCGCCGGACGACGGCGACCAGTACCCGGTGCCGCTGGCGTCACTTCGGTCGGTGGCCAGGGCAGCAAGGTCGCGGGCTCCGGCCAGCTGCCAGGTGAGCCAGTCGTGGGGCAGGCAAACTGCGGCGGTGCGTCGTGCGTTTGCCGGCTCGTGGCGAGCGAGCCAGCGCAGCTTGGTGACCGTGAACGAGGCAACCGGCACGGTGCCGATCGCCTGTGCCCACGCCTTGGCGCCCGTCTGGGCATCGCCGCCGCCAAGCTCGGTCACCAGCTCGTCGGCATCGGGCGCCGAGCGAGTGTCGTTCCACAAGAGCGCAGGCCGGACGACGGAACCTGCGTCGTCGAGGCACACCATCCCGTGCTGCTGTGCACCTACCGATAACGCGGCGACGTCGTTGAGGCCGCCTGCGGCCGTCAACGCTTCTTGCAGCGCCGCCCACCACGCGGCCGGGTCGACCTCGGTGCCGACCGGATGGCTTGCGCGGCCTTCGCGGACCGGCTCACCGGAGTCGGCGTCGCGGATGACGACTTTGCATGACTGGGTCGAAGAATCGACCCCCGCAACCAACGTCATCGGCAGCGCTGCCGGTGGGTCTCGCGGTCAGTTTGCCGTACCGCCGGTTCCCGGAGCCTGCCGGGCGTTACGTGGACACTTTCAGCGCTCTGACACACGAAAGTGTCCACATAAGCGGGCGACGCGTTCGCGGGCTCACGCCTCACCCGCGCGCTCTTGACATGCGGGCGCTTTGGTTCGGGGTTCGCCCTCGAACGCCTCACCCGCGCGCTCCTGACATGCGGGCGCTTGGTTCGGCGTTCGCCAGCTCACGCCTCACCCGCGGGCTCCGAGGACGTGTTCGACGGCTAACTGGTCGAGGTGGGCGAAGCCGTAGCCTTGCGCGCCGGCGATGTCGGGGTTGAAATCTTCGAACGCCGTCCGGTCGGTGAGCAGGTCGGCGTAGGTTTCGCCCGCCGCCAGGGTCGGGGTGGCCAGGTCGGGCACCATCGAGGCGGCCAACGCTTCTTGCACCTCGGGGTCGGCCCGAAACGCCCGGGCCCGTTCCCGTAACAACAAGTAGGTGGCCATGTTGGAGGCGGCGGATGCCCACACCCCGTCAATGTTTTCGGTGCGCAGCGGCTTGTAGTCGAAATGGCGCGGCCCGTCATAGCCCGCCCCGCCACCCACCGACCCGTGCTCGAGCAGGTCGACCAGGAAGAACGCGGACAACAGGTCCCCGTGGCCGAACACCAGATCCTGGTCATATTTCGGGCCGTGCTGGCCGTTCAAATCGATGTGGAACAGTTTGCCCATCCACAACGCCTGCGCCACCCCGGCGACCATGTTCAACCCGGCCATCTGCTCATGACCGACCTCGGGGTTGATCCCCACCATCTCGTGATGGGCCAGGGTGGAGATGAACGCCAACGCGTGCCCCAACGTCGGCAACAAAATATCGCCACGCGGCTCGTTCGGTTTCGGTTCGATCGCGAACCGGATCCCGTACCCCTTATCGATCACATACTGCGCGAGGGTGTCCAACCCCTCCCGGTAACGCTCCAACGCGGCCCGAATATCTTTCGCCGAATCGGTCTCCGCGCCCTCCCGGCCACCCCAAAACACATACGTCGACGCGCCCAGCTCGGCCGCCAAATCCAGATTCCGGATGATCTTCCGCAGCGCGAACCGGCGCACGCTCCGATCATTGGAGGTGAACGCCCCATCCTTGAACACCGGATGGGTGAACGTGTTCGTGGTCGCCATCGGCACCACCAGGCCGGTATCAGCCAACGCCTTCTTAAACCGGGTGATCAACCGCTCCCGCTCCGTCTCCGACGACCCGAACGGCACCAGATCATCATCATGGAACGTCACCCCATACGCGCCCAACTCCGCCAACCGATGCACCGACTCCACCGGATCCAACAACGGCCTGGTCGCCTCACCAAACGGATCCCGCGCCGGCCACCCCACCGTCCACAACCCGAACGTAAAACGATCCTGCGGCGAAGGAACAAGCGACGACACGGGAGCCTCCTGAACGTGGCAGAGCACGGGCTGCTTTTGTTGTTCCCCCGAACATATTCACGGCTAAGGGGGCCGTCAACAAATTCGAAGGGCGGTAGTGGGAACGCTACCTTCAACGGAGCCGCGGAGGCGATTACTTGCTGAAAGTGCCCGTCCAGACTGCGCGCGAGCCCGCTTCACCGGTGCGATAAACCTGTTGCACGGCACCCAGGGCGGCGACGATCGCGATGATGGCCACGACCATCCGCAGCGGCCGCGAGCCGAGCATCCCGAGCCGCTGCGACGTCGACGACGTAGAGCGCGGTCGGGCCGCAACGCTGACACCCCCGCGGTGGGCGCCGCCGCCGGTACCGGAGTTGAGGGAGTCGCTCTGGTCGTCGACGTGCGCGTCGGACGGCGCCTTGGGGCTTTGGGCGGCGGCGCGATCGCTACCGCCATGAGTCGGGTTCTTCACCGCCGGCTTACTGCCCACGCCAACCACGAACGAGTGCTGACCCTCGAACCGATTCAGCGCCAGAACCAGCAATGACGCCACGAACAACGCCAGCACCCACGGAAACATTTGATTGCCCAGATTCACGTGGTGCTGAATCGCCGCGGTGATCTGGCCGCGGTAATGCTTTTCGAGCCAGTGTCCGGCATGGGTCGTGATCGGCACGAACACCAATGCCCCGAGGGCCGCCAGCACCGGCAGCCAATTGAGCCATCTCCGGGCTGCGGGCCACACAGCGGCAACGATCACGAGGACGGCGGCAACCGGGACGATCGCCAACACCACGTGCACGAGCAAGATGTGCGCCGGCAAGCCGCTGATCACGGTGGGTCCCATGGTGCTCCTTAGGACGTGAGTCGAGTTCGTCTCTACGGCCAACGGATCGGCAAGCGTCACCGGTTCAGATCGGCTGGCTAGTGGGTTAATGATCGGCCGTTCACCGCCATTCGTGAAGCAACCCGAGAAACGTCGGCGTATCGACCGGCGCCGGAGTTGCTCAGGGCCCCGCGCGCGATGCCGATGGAGTTGCGAACGAACAGCCCCAACACGAGCTGGCAGGTGACACTCACCGATGCCGCATATCCGTGTGCGGACGTTGCGGACCGGCTGCTCACGGCGATCCGGCGTCCTTACCTGCTGCAGGGCATCGAACTGCGCATCGATGCGAGCATCGGAATCGCGTCGGCGCCGCGGCACGGCACGACGATCGGTGACCTGCTAGGCACGCCGACAGCGCGATGTATCGCGCGAAGTCTCGCCATCAAGGTGTGCTGCGCTATTCGTCGGACGTCGAGCACGACGAACAAAGTCACGGTGCACTTCGACTTACTGGTGAGTTCAGGCACGCGGTCGAAGTCGATCCGGCCCAACTCATGGTGCACTACCAGCCGAAGATCGACCTGCTCAGCGGATGCGTCTGCGGTGTCGAAGCGCTGGTGCGCTGGCAGCATCCCGATCGCGGCCTGCTGATGCCGGGCGATTTCCTGCCCATCGCCGAGAACTCCCGCCTGATGAAGCCGCTGACCGAACGGGTGCTCGAGCGGGTGCTCACCGAGATGCATACCTGGACCGGCGAACTTCGCGGTCAGTCGGTCGCGGTCAACCTGCCGGCCGACGCGGTGAGCGATTCGACGCTCGTGGAGCGAGTCGCTGCTTTGCTCGCGTCGACCGGAACCCCGGCCCGGCGGCTGCAACTCGAGATCACCGAGGACTTCTTGATGACCGACTTGGCGGGCGCCCGAGTGGTGCTCGACAAACTGCGGCTGCTGGGCATCACGATCAGCGTCGACGACTACGGCACCGGCTATTCGTCACTTGCCTACCTGCGCGATCTCCCGGTCGACGAGCTGAAACTCGACCGCGCATTCGTTTCACCGATCCTGGCCGACCAGTGGGCGGCGGCGATCGTGCGCTCGACCATCGACCTCGCTCACTCGCTCGGGCTGACCATGGTTGCCGAAGGTATCGAGGACGTCGACACCTGGCACCGGTTGCTCGCGATGGGTTGCGACGTCGGTCAGGGCTACCTGTTCGGCCGGCCGCAGCCGGGCAGCGATCTCGAGCAACTGCTCGCGTCGCCGACGAACGTTTTGAAGTCGGGCGGTTACGGCGCGCTGATCAGCGAGCCGAGTTTGCGCACCACAGCCTGACGTCGTCGGTTACGGCGTGACGATTTGGCTGCCGTCGACGTGCACGCTGATCGCGCGAAGTGCGGCCGGTGCGGGGCCTTGCACGACTGCCCCGGTGAAGGCGTTGTACTGCGAGCCGTGGCACGGACAGGCGAGCATCGCCCCGGCGGCGCCGACCGTGCAGCCCATGTGCGTGCAGATTGCGGTGTGCGCGACCACGCTCGACGAACTCGGCCGGGCGATCGCCACCGGCCCGTTAGGTCCGTTGACGACCAGTGACCCGCCAGCAGGTACGGCGCTGAGGGCCGCAAGGACCGTGCCTGCAGGCTTTTTCGAGGCGCTGGACGACGGGCTGGACGACGGCTGCGCGCTCGGCGTCGGCGTCGCTGCATGGGTTGGTGCAGGTGTAGGCGCAGGCGTTGTTGGGCCCGCTGATTTCGTCGGCGCTGCCGGTGTTTGTACCGGCTGAGCGGAGGTCGGCCCGGAGCGGGTCGGCGCAGGCTGGCCCGCACCAGTGGCTGCCGGGCCAGCCGACGTCGATGGGGTGAGCGCGCTCGAGCCGGGCGTGCGGGAGTTGAGCGCGCTCACGTCTGGGGTGCCGGCAGCCGAACCGGCAGTTGCCGGCAGTCCGGCAGCCGAATCGGCAGTGGCCGCCGAAGTGCCGTCGTTTGCAGCGCCGGCTGCCGAGGTGCCGTGCGCGGTGCAGGCCGACACCAGCAACGTCCCGACTGCTCCGACGCCGCCGAGTACGACGGCGCGCCGCGAACAGATCAGGTAGCGGCTGTTCGGCGCGGCGGCGCCGGCATTCTCGGCCGCCGCGGGGCTTTCGGTGCTGGGCTCAGCGAGATCGTCGGCGGTGCGGGCGGCCGGCATGGATCACCTCGGTCGGTCGTCGGATCGGTGCCGACGGCAGCTGTCGGCTTCATCGGTCGACCGCATCACGTACCGACGCGGGTGCTGGTTCAGAGGAAATGGACCTGACAGAAGAGTCGTGCCACGATATAGTGGTTGTCTTGAGGTAGTCGCAGGTCGTCGGAGGTACCGCAATGGCAGTCGAGATCGTCGCGTGTGTGCTCGGTGTGCTCGGCCTCATCCTGGTCGGAGTGCTCGACGCCTTCGGTGTCATGGGCCTGGTAGGCGTCGTTCGCTTCGCGGATTGCGCGGAGTGTTCGCACTGGACGGTGAGCTCTCGTCGCGCGGATCCGTTGTGCTGGCGCTGTCGCCACCACGCGCGAGTCGCCGCCGGTGGTCACCACCTGCGCCTTGGCCGCGTGCATTTCGGCCACTGAGTTCGCCCGCCGTTTGGAGCGGCGTACTCAGGTTTCTTATCGACCCGGCCGATAGGTAGGGCAGGTGAACCGTGCTCCGGTTGCCCGCGTGTCTGTTGTCAGGAGGCAAGTCGATGAGCAGATTCTCGGGTACCGAACGCTGTGTGCACGTGCCGCTGCACATGCCGACCGTAGCGCCGGCGCCGATGTGCGCTGCCTGCCACAGCACGGACAACCGCAGGTTGTGCCTGACCTGCGGCCAGGTCGGCTGTTGCGACTCGCTCAACGGCCACGCCCGATCGCATGCTCACGACACCGGCCACTGGGTGATCTCGGCGCTGCCGTTGTCGAGGCTGTCGTTCGTCTGGTGTTACAAGTGCGACGACTACGTGATCGGGCCAGCCGACCACCCGGCATTGCTCGCGCAGGACGCCATCGTCCGCGCCACACCGTAGTCCGTATCGCCCGCATCGTCGCTCCGGGCGCCGAGCCCAGCTTTCGGCGGTAGCCGAATCAGTAGTCGGCTCGCACGCTGCCGCGCATGATGACTGCGTGAGTGATGTTCGGCACCCTGGCTCCGCCATAAAGGCGACCTATTCACAGATCTTCCGCGTCCGTGAGTTCAGCGCAGTCTTCACCGCTCATGTCGTGTCGATGCTGGGCAACATCGTTGCCGACGTCGCACTGACTGTTCTCGTCTACCAACGCACGCATTCGCCGGCACTCGCCGCCTCGACGATGACCTTGCTGTTTTTGCCATACCTGCTGGGCGGTTCGTTCCTGTCGTCAGCTGCGGCCAGATGGCGTACCCGTCGAACACTTGTCACGTGCGACATTGCCAGCGCCGTCATCGTCGCTGTGATGGCTACACCGCGCCTTCCCGTCGCGGTCATCCTCGGGTTGCTATTCGTACTTGGCCTGATTGCGCCTATTTTTCAAGGGGTTCGGGCCGCGATACTGCCTCAAATCTTGCCACCCGGCCCGCAGTACGTGCTTGGCCGTTCGGTGCTGCGACTGGTCGCGCAGGGCTCGCAGGTTGCAGGCTTTGCAATCGGTGGGCTGCTGCTGGTCGCTGTATCGCCGCGGGTCGCGCTCGTCGTCGACGCGGGCTCGTTCGTGTTGTCGTCCATGGTGTTGCGGTTCGGTACTAAAGAACGTCACCCGCTAGTGGTGTCCGCGCAGCGGTCCGTCGTCCATGAATCGATGAGCAGTTTGAAGACTGTGCTGGTGCATCGGCGACTGCGCAAAGTGATGCTCATCGAATGGCTGGTGCCACTGTGTGCTGTCGCGCCAGAGGCTCTTGCAGCGCCTTACGTTTCGCACCTGCACATGCGTTCGAACGCGGTCGGGTTCTGGCTTACCGCGATCCCGGTCGGCACGGTCATCGGCGACATCGTGGCGGCGCGGCTGCTGCCAGTTGTCTGGCAGCGCCGAGTCGCGATACCGGCGATGTGCCTGGCCGGCGGCTCGATGCTGATTTTCGCTGTGGCGCCGATGTTTTCAGTCGCTTACGGCTTGCTCATCGTGATCGGTCTCGGTGCCGCGTATCAGCCCGCGGTTGACCAAGAAGTCGTCGATGCCGCTCCGATCGAGTTGCAAGCTGCGGCATTGTCGATCAACTCGTCGGGGCTCATGTTCTTTCAGGGCGTGGGATTTGGACTCTGGGGACTCGTCGGTGAAGTCGTCTCGCCGGCCGCCGTCGTCGTGATCGCTGGTGTTTCGTTGCTGGTGGCAGTGGTGTTCTTCCACCCGTGGCCGCTGCGTCGTCCTCATGCAGCGGCGCGTCTTGACGCCACGCCTGCGTGATTGCCCGCACCCGTGCGCCCGGCCTGGTTGAGCGACGCTGACGTCGTCCACCAGTAGTGTCTGCAAGCGTGGACGACGTCGATCGCAGCTCACCGGCAGCGCGCACCTGGCTGCACGAAGCGATCCGGCGGGTCGAAGCCGACGCGAATCGCTCTGCCGACACGCATCTGATGCCGTTTCCGTTGCCGACCATGCCAGGCGTCGACCTCTACTTAAAAGACGAGTCGACGCACCCGACGGGGTCGTTGAAGCATCGGCTCGCGCGCTCGCTTTTCCTTTACGGGCTGTGCAACGGATGGATCCGTGAAGGCACCACGGTGATCGAGGCGTCGTCGGGCTCGACCGCGGTCAGCGAGGCACATTTCGCACGCATGCTCGGCCTGCCCTTCGTGGCGGTCATGCCGAAAACCACGAGCGAAGAAAAGATCGCGCTGATCGAGCGCGAGGGTGGCCGGTGTCATCTCGTCGACGATCCCACCACGATGTACGCAACGGCGGCGACATTGGCAAAAGCGACCGGCGGCCATTATCTCGACCAGTTCACCTACGCCGAGCGCGCCACCGACTGGCGTGGTAACAACAACATCGCCGAGTCGATTTTCGAACAGTTGCGGCTCGAGCGTTTTCCGGTGCCGCGCTGGATCGTCGTCGGCGCAGGCACCGGTGGCACCAGCGCGACCATCGGCCGTTACGTGCGCTATCGCCGCTACGACACGTCGTTGGCGGTCGTCGATCCCGAGAACTCCGCGTTCTTCGCGGGCTGGCGCGACGACGACGACGAGGTCGTGACGGCCCGCGGCTCGCGGATCGAAGGCATCGGCCGGCCTCGCGTCGAGCCCAGCTTCCTGCCCGGCGTCGTCGACCGCATGATGCGCGTGCCCGACGCCGCCTCGATCGCCACGATCCGGTCCGTCGAACCACTTCTCGGACGACGGGTAGGCGCCTCGACGGGAACGAACTTGTGGGGTGCCCTGCAGATCGCGGCTGAGATGGCCGCCGCCGGTCGGGCCGGCAGCATCGTCACGCTGCTGTGCGACGGCGGCGAACGGTACGCCCACACCTATTTCGACGATGAGTGGTTGGCGACGGCCGGCCTCGACCTGACGCCCTACGTTTCAGCATTGGCAAAGTATTTGGGTAGTTGACGTCGTTGGCGTAGTTCACCAGGGACAGGATCGAACCGTTGCCCTCGTAGAGAAAGGTGCTACGCGTGCCGACATTTCGTCCGCTCGACGCCGAGCCATCGCCCGCGCCACCACGTCGGCGTTGGCTGTTTCGTCGTCCGGTCATTGTCGCGGGGCTTGTCATCGTGGTTGCGGCGGCTGCTGTCGGCGGACGGGCGATCGACCAAGCAGTCGCAGGTGGCTCCAGCGCCAGCGATGGCGACGTGCTCGTCTGGAACAGCGCGGCGATGCTCGCATTCGCGCATCCTGACGGCACGAAGCAGCAGCCTTTCGACTCGCTCGGCTTTTTGGGTGGTGGCGGCGCCGTCGTCGCCCCGGACGGAAAAGCGCTCGTCACGTCCGCTGGCGACATCGTGACGCTGGACGACGGTCGGCCGGTCAAGCACTCGACGGCCCTGTACGGGCCGCTCTCGGCCAACGGCGGCGGTTACATGATCAACCCAGTCGCGCCCTTCGCTGACGGGAGCGCAGATGTGCTCTTCGCCGGCGCGTTCGACCCCGACGCGGCAGCCCCGGCAAGCAAGGTCATGATTGCGTCTCGCGACGGTACGGATGTCCGCGATCTCGGTACCGGCGACAGTTTTGCAGGCGACCCGCTGCAGGCCGCCGCATTCGTCGCCGTCGCTGCGGATCCGGCTGCACAGCCGCCCGGCGCGCAGGAGCGGGCCGACGTAGGCGTCGAGCATCGCGTCGTCGGTGGCACGACCACGACACTTGTTACCGCGAAGCAGCTCGCAAAAGACCTTTCGCTCTCGGGCAATCCCGCTTTCGCATTGGGCGTAGTCCCTGACCCGACCGGCAAGAAGCTTGAGGTCGAGGTTCAGGATCCGAGTAGCGAACAAGACGAGGGAACGCTGGTTCTCGATCGCAACGGCGGTCTTGTGTACCGCTCGCCCGACGTACAAAACGACCTGGCGTCGTGGTCGCCGTCGGGAGCATCGATGTTGTTCACCAGCAAGCAAGGAATCGATATCTGGACGTCGCCCGGCACGCTCCAGCACATCGCGTTTCCGGCCGGCGTCGGTGCCCTCAATTACTGCGCGTGGTCACCTGACGAGCAGCAGATCGCCTGCGCGGGGTACCCGTCGGGCGGCGGACCGGTCGCTGCGTGGATCGTCGTCAATCGAAAGACCTTGAGCGCCAAAGGATTTCCGGCCGCCGGTCTGCCCTTGCTGTGGGTAGGGTGACCCGGGCAGCGTGGGTCAGCTCGGTATCGGGGTGGCCAGGGACAGGATCGAACTGTCGACCTTCCGCTTTTCAGGCGGACGCTCATACCGACTGAGCTACCTGGCCGTTCAAACGCTTCTGATCTGCCGCGGCGTGCGACAGATCAGAGGTGTTTTGCGGTCCTGACGGGATTCGAACCCGCGACCTCCGCCTTGACAGGGCGGCGTGAACTCCAGGCTTCACCACAGGACCAGTGGTCGTACATCGTGCGGTCGGGCTAACAGCAGGTCAACGAACAGCGGGTCGAACCAACAGCATGTCGATCAAACAGCTAGCGGTGGTGCGTGCCCCCAACGGGATTCGAACCCGTGCCGCCGCCTTGAAAGGGCGGTGTCCTGGGCCTCTAGACGATGAGGGCGACAGCTACGGTCGGGCAAGCGCCCGGCCGGCAACCGCTGCCCCCGGCGCCTTCCGTCGGGGACTGCCCAAGCATAGGGGACGCCGTCCCGGTGCGCCAAAAAGGGCCCCTTATGCGGCGAACCTCAACCTTATGAGGTGTGCACGCCGCATATCGCGCCGGTTGACCAACTTAACGTGGTCAACCCGCCGCGGGCGCGGACGCCGACGCGGCCGACCCGGCCGGAGACGAAGCCGGAGACGCAGCCGGCGACGAGGGGGCGGGTGAGGGCTTCGCGGGCACGACCACGTGCCGTTCGACGCTCACCGACGTGAGCCCGAGGCCACCGATCGTGATGTCGTCGTAAGCCTGCAGGGTGTGCGTCGTCCGGCTGAAATAAAGGACAGAGGCCTCGACCGGCGTCGGGGGTCCGTTGTCGAGAGCGCGCAGTCCGGCCCCTCCGGTCGAGCCCTGCACGAACAAGATCGTGCCCTGCTTCAAATGCTGGAACGAGCGCTTGTGCACGTGACCGGCGAGCACGAGCGGCACGATGCCGCCGAGCGCCTGGCCTTCGACCGGATCGTGCACCATGACGACGTCGATCTTCGGCGGCATCGCGGCCTTGACCCGCAGCGCCAGCGCTTCGCCGTCCTGGGCAATCACTTTTTCGTCCTGGTTGCTGTCGGCGGTCTCCATGTCTGGGGTGAAGCGCGGGTCGGGGGTCCCGTAGATGCGGATGCCGTCGACTGTGGTCGTGGAGTTGTCGAGCACGGTCGCGTTCGACTCGGCTCGCACCGCGGCGATGGTCGTGTCGGAATCGTGGTTGCCCTTGATGAAGACATACGGCTTGCCCAGGGTGCCGATACCGGTGGCGATCGCGTTCTCGGCCGAGGTGCCGTGGTCGGTGAGGTCGCCGGTGTCGACGATGAAGTTGACGTCGAATTGCCGAGAGATGCTGGAGATAATGCTCCAGGCCTCGGGATTTTCGTGGATATCTGAAACGTCGAGCACGCTGATCGTGTCGCCGTTGCCGGGCCCGAGCGGCAGCGTCGACGTGACGGCGTAGAGCTTCGACAGGTTGGTCACGAGTTTGGCGAGTTCGGTGCTGTATTTGCCGAACCGGTTGACGATGTCTTGCACGTTGCCGACCATCGTCGGTGCCCGGCTCAACAGGCCGGTGTATTGCGGTTCGGCGAGGGCTTTCGAGTTCCACGTCGCGTACGCACCTGCTGCACTTCCAATACCGGCAAGCAGGACGACGAGAACCCCTGCCAGCGCGGCCCGCCATCGTCGGGTGACGACGAACACAAGTACCGCAGCTCCGATCAACGCGGCAACGACCGCCCGAGCGAGCAACTGGATCAGCGCTTTGTTGACGTCACGCGTCACCCGGTTCTCGATGCCCTTGATCAGGCTCGGGTCGTTCACCAGCCGCTGCGCAGCCTGGGTGTCGATGTCGGTGACGGTTGCGTTCAGCTGAACGGGCGCACGGTCGGTCTTCAGCCGCAGTGAGCCGAGCGGCGGAATGTTGATCGACGTCCCGCCTCGCATCGAGGCCGATGGCTGCAGCGCGAACTTGGCGTGCACCGGGCCGACCGGGTGGGTCACCGAACCCGCGAGCTCGAGACCGACCGCCGCCCCGATGAACGCGAGCACCACGATCGAGATCCGCCAGCTCAGCCGGCGGATGCGCGGATTTTCGGTGGCGCGGCGCACGACGACGAAGCGCCGCAGATCGAGCCTGCGAGCCAACGATTGCCGCTCTCGATCAGCCACGCCCCGAATCTACCCACCAATGGTGATCTCGTTGCCCGTCGAGGGGGGCGCCGGCGAAACTGAGTGGCTGCTAGCGCAGCGCTACGCGGCGAGGCTGTCCGGAAGCGGCTTGGCGTGGACGACGACGAGCCCTGACACCGCCCGGGTCAACGCGATGTACAGCCGTCGCAGGGCGAAACGCGGGTCGAGCTCGGTAGCGGCCGACTCGGCGATGTCGGCCGGTTCGACCAGCACCACATGGTCGAACTCGAGGCCCTTCGCCATCGAGGCCGGCACGACGGTGAGGCGTTCGTCTTGGTCGGCTCCGAGAGCCGCGTGGGCGAGCCCGGCCTTGGTCAAGGCGCGAATGGTCGGCGTCATCGCGAGATCGGCGACTACCAGGCCGACTGATCCCGGCAAGTCGAGGGCGGCCGCGCACGCATCGAGAACCGCTGGCATCAATTTGCCCGCTGGCACTGAAGAAATCCGGAGCGATCCGCGAGCGGCGCGAATCGACGTCGGTGCGCTCACGCCAGGTGCGGCCACCGGCAGCAGCCGCGCCGCGAACTCGACCACCTCGCGCGGCACCCGGTAGCCACGTTCGAGCACGCGCACTCGACCATCGGATTTACCCATATGTAGCAGCGTTTCTTGCCACGAATCCGACGCAGTTGCGCTCGTGCCCTGGGCCAGGTCACCGAGCACGGTCGCCGAGCCGGTGGAGCACCGTCGTCCGACCGCTCTGCATTGCATCGGTGAAAGATCCTGCGCTTCGTCGAGAACCACATGGCCGAAGCTCCCGGTGCGTTCTAACAGATCTGCGATCTCGTCGAGCAACACCAGCTCGGACGACGACCAGCGCGCCACCCCGATCGACCGCGGGATTTCGTGCCACAGCAGCGATTTTTGTTCTTCAGGGGTGAGGATCTCGTCAGCCGCGTTAGCCATGGCCGACTCCGAGCTAAGGAGCCGGAACAGCACGGTGGGTGGATCGAGTGCTGGCAAGACAGTGTCGACGCACTCGCGTACCGGCTTGCTGCGAGCCAGTGCGGTAACTGTTCGGTCGTCGGCCGCCTCGCCGCGCACCTCGACCTGTGCGGTAAAGGCTGAGCCGAGCATGGTGGCGAACACGGCCCGCGACGACAAGTAGCGTAAACCCCTTGCCAGTAAGGCTTTCTTGAGTTCGTCGACGTGGCTCGGATACAGCCGCATGCGAAACGAACCACGCGGTACGACGACCGGCCCGCTGATTGTGCCGACGTGACCCCACACCGCGCGGCGCAGTACCTCCGCCATGCGCGCGTCGCCCTTGAGTCGTTGTACAAGAGGTGAGTCGGGTGCTCGTAAGCGCGTGCCACGACGCGCGACGAGTTCGTCGACGGTCAGTTGGGTTACCTCGACCTCGCCGAGGGCGGGCAAGACCTGTTCGATGTAATGCAGGAACGCTGCGTTCGGACCCACCACGAGCACGCCACTGGTCTTTAGCTTTGCGCGATGCGCGTAGAGCAAGTAGGCGGCTCGATGCAGGCCCACGGCAGTCTTCCCTGTGCCGGGACCACCTTGCACGCAAAGGGTTTCTTCGAGATCTGCGCGAACGATCTCGTCCTGGTCGGGTTGGATCGTGGCGACGATGTCGCGCATCGGGCCGACTCGGGGCCGCTCAATCTCGTCGGTCAAGATGCGGCTGGTTTCGATGTCTCGTGCGGCGTCGAAGGTCTCGTCTTCGAACGCGGTGAGCCGGCCGCCGACGAAGCCGAACCGCCTGCGGAGCCGAAGATCCATCGGGTCCGACGCGCTCGCCCGGTAGAACGCCCGGGAGATGTCTGCTCGCCAATCGATCACCATCGGCTCGCCGCGCTCGTCGTGCACGTGACGTCGTCCGACGTAGAAGCGTTCGACACCGTCACCAGGTGGAGCGATGTCGATGCGGCCGAAGAACAGCGGCGTCGACGGGTCGTCGACGAGTGACATCCGCCGCCGGTACAACGTGGCCGCAAGGTATTCGGTCGAGACGGCGTTTCCGCCTGCGGCTTCTAGCGAATCGGCGCGCTCACGCATGCGGGCCAGCCCCGCGCGGGCTTCGGCTAGATGTGCCGCCTCGGCTTGCAGTTCGGCGGCGCGATCGAGATCGGAAGCGTTGAGGTCGGCAGCGGGCATGACAGCGTTGGCCTCCTCGGCATGTGGTGGGATCGGCCGCCGAGTGTACGTCGTATCGGACCGCGTGTCATCGACGTTTCCGGGGGGTCGGCCGGCTGCCGAAGATCGACGGCCGCGCTCAATACCCGAGCTCGTGCAGCCGCTCGTCGTCGATGCCGAAGTGGTGGGCCACCTCGTGGACGACGGTCTTGCGCACCTCGTGCACGACCTGTTCCTCGGTCGAACACATCGCGCAGATCGTCGACCGGTAGATCATGATGCGGTCGGGCAGCACCCCCGCGTAGGACGTGGTGCGTTCGGTGAGCGGGATGCCGACGTACAGGCCGAGCAGATTGGGGTCGTCGGGTACGTCTTCGACGAACACGGCGACGTTGCGCATCGCTTTGGTGAACTCGGCCGGGATGCCGTCGAGCGCCTCGCCGACGAGTTCTTCGAACCGCTCCCTGCTGACGTCGACCATGCCCACCACCCAAGCACGTCCCGCGGGTTGGGTGACGTTGCGCGCGGTAGACCGCCAGGTTCGGCAGGTTGGGTGACGTTGCGCGCGGTAGACCGCGCACTTTGCACCCCAGCTCGAAACAGCGCGTGGGGGACCGGCGTTAGATGCGCGGCACCCAGGCTTCTTCGTCGCGCACCATTGCCTGCACCGACGACGGCATCGTGCCGGCCGCGACGTCGGCGACGGTCACCCGTTCGAGCACCGCCCGCAGGCCGGCCCGCACCGCCACCCAGACGTCTTGCAGTCGTTGCGCCGAACCCTCGTATTCGAGCGTTTCAGGACGTAGTCCGCGCACCTCGGCGAGCGGCCCGTCGACGGCACGCATCACGTCGGCGACGTAGATCTTGGTCGGCGACTTCGCGAGGCGATAACCGCCGTCCGCGCCGCGCAGGCTCTCGACGATCCGTGCCCGACGCAGGTCGGACAGGATCGCTTCGAGGAATTTGCGGGGCAGGTGCTGTTGCTCCGAGATCACCTCGGCCTTGACCCACGTGCCGCTCGGAGCTTCTGCCAGCACAAGCATCGCTCGCATCGCGTAGTCGGTCTTCGCCGAAATGTGCACGTGAGCATGATGTCAGGCCGCAGCGCGCGAACGCGCTATGGCGGACGACGAAACGCCGGGCGTCCCTCGATGGGTGCCGAGGCTGATCAATGTCGTGGTTCGGGCAGCCCCGGCCGTGCCGAGGCGCCGATCAAGCTGCGGCTTCGGGTAGCTCAAGATCTGGGTTTCGCCACCGATCTGTATAGTTGCTTTCTGCTAAGCAACTAGATGGAGGTCGGCAGGAGTGGCAGCTTCAGTGGCGATTGGTTCCGGCCGGATGCGAGGCACGCATTACAAGTGGATTGCGCTGTCGAACACCACGCTCGGCATGTTGATGGCCACCATTAACAGCTCGATCATCTTGATCTCGCTGCCCGGCATCTTCAGGGGCATCGGCATCAATCCGCTGTCGCCCGGCAACGTTGGTTACCTGCTGTGGCTGATGATGGGTTACATGCTCATCACCGCCGTCTTGGTGGTGAGCCTGGGGCGGCTCGGCGACATCATGGGCCGGGTTCGCATCTACAACCTCGGCTTCGCGGTCTTCACCGTCGGTTCGATCATCTTGGCGCTCGATCCGATGAACGGCGGAGGCGGCGCATTGTGGCTCGTGCTGTGGCGGCTGCTGCAGGGCATCGGTGGCGCCATGTTGTTCGCAAACTCGAGTGCCATCATCGTCGACGCTTTTCCGCCGGAGCAGCGTGGCCTCGCGATGGGAATCAACCAGGTAGCCGCAATCGCCGGTTCATTTATCGGCTTGATTGCGGGCGGCTTGCTTTCCGTCGTCGACTGGCGACTCGTCTTCTGGGTGTCGGTGCCGGTCGGCATCGTCGGAACGATCTGGGGCTATCACAGCCTGCGCGACAACGGCCGACGGGTGAACGCGCGTATCGACTGGTGGGGCAACATCACCTTCGGCGTCGGGCTGACCGCGATTCTTGCGGCGATTGTCTATGGCATCCAGCCCTACGGTCACCACACGATGGGCTGGACGGCGCCGAAGGTCGTTGCGGGGCTGGTCATCGGTGTTGCCTGCTTGGCTGCCTTCGTCGTCATCGAACTTCGCATGCCGTCGCCGATGTTCAACCTGCGGCTATTCCGCATTCGTCCGTTCGCCACCGGTAGCGCAGCCGGTCTGCTCGCCGCCATCGCGCGCGGTGGCATGCAGTTCATGCTCATCATTTGGTTGCAGGGCATCTGGCTTCCGCTGCACGGCTACAAATACGAAGACACCCCTTTGTGGGCAGGCATCTACTTGCTGCCGTTGACAATCGGCTTCCTGATCGCCGGCCCGCTGTCGGGCTACCTCTCCGATCGACACGGCGCGCGCGTGCTGTCGACGGGCGGCCTGCTTGTCTTCGCCGGCAGCTTCCTGGGCCTGCTGTTCGTGCCGACCGACTTCCACTACTGGGTTTTCGCGCTGCTCGTGTTCTTGAACGGTGTCGGCGGTGGTTTGTTCTCGGCGCCGAACTCGACCGCCATCATGAATGCCGTGCCCGCTAACGAACGTGGCGGCGCGGCAGGGCTGCAGGCCACGTTCATGAACTCCGGCATGGTGTTGTCGATCGGCATCTTCTTCTCACTGATGATCGTCGGCCTGGCCAACACGCTGCCAGCGTCGATGAGCCACGGCTTGCTCTCGAACGGCGTCGGCTCTGCGCAGGCTGCGTCGATTGCGGGCGAACCACCGGTGGGCAGCCTGTTTGCTTCGTTCCTCGGCTACAACCCGCTGCAGAGCCTGCTCGGTTCACAGTCGAGCGCCGGTGTGAGTAATGCGCAATGGCAGACGCTCACTGGCAAAGAGTTCTTCCCGCATCTGATCTCCTCGCCATTTCATCACGGGCTGGTCATCGTGTTCGCGATGGCAATCGCAATGTCGCTGATCGCCGCGGTCTTCTCGGCATTGCGCGGCAAGCGGTTCGTACACGCCGAGCCCGACGACGTACAGAATCTCCATCCCGAGCACGAGCACATCGGTGACGTGGCACTTGTCGCCGGCGGCATGCCAGGCGAACTCGCAGTGGAGGACGATCGCACGTGACGACCCGACGCTCGGCAAC
>JBOGEK010000515.1:0-3654 GCA_050743645.1 Acidothermaceae bacterium | reverse complement strand
GTCGCGCGAGAAGCCCCAGCCCATCTGGGTGAGGTCGTTGGTGCCGAAGCTGAAGAACTCGGCGGCTTCGGCGATCTGACCGGCGGTTAGCGCCGCACGCGGCACCTCGATCATGGTGCCGATCGGGGTGTGCACTTCGACCCCGGCTTCGCCGTAGACCTGCTTCAGAATCCCCTCGGCTTCTTCCTTTACGACTTCGAGTTCTTGGATCGCGCCGACGAGCGGCACCATGATCTCGGGCATCGGGTTCTTGCCTTGCTTCTTCAGCTCGGCGGCCGCCTCAGCGATCGCCCGAACCTGGAGCGCGAACAGACCCGGGATCACCAGGCCGAGACGCACACCACGCAGACCCAGCATCGGGTTCTGCTCGTGCAGGCGACGCACCGCCTCGAGCAGCACGCGATCTTGCTCAGAAACCTGCTCGCCCTTGGCCTCGGCGACCGCTATCTTCACCGACAGCTCGGTCATGTCGGGCAGGAACTCGTGCAACGGCGGGTCGATCAACCGAACCGTGACGGGCAGGCCGTCCATCGCGCCGAAGATGCCGATGAAGTCGCCGCGCTGCAGTGGCAGCAACTCGGCCAGCGCCGCTTGCTGCTCTTCTTCGCCCTTAGCCAGGATCAGCCGTTCGACGTTCTTGCGCCGCTCACCCAAGAACATGTGTTCGGTGCGGCACAGGCCGATGCCCTCGCCTCCGAAACGGCGAGCCCGCTCGGCGTCTTCGGGAGTGTCGGCGTTGGCCTCGACTCCGAGCCGACGCTTGGAGTCGGCGTGGGTGATGATGCGGTGCACGGCCGCGACCAGCGGATCGGCGTCCGCCTTGATCTTGCCTTCGAAGTACTCGACGACGGGACTCGGAACGACCGGTACCTCGCCAAGGTAGACGACGCCGCTGGTGCCGTCGATCGAGATGACGTCGCCCTCATTGACGACTTCGCCGTTCGGGCCGGTGAACTTGCGGTTCTTGAGGTCGACATCGAGCTGGTCGGCGCCGGAGACACAAGTCTTGCCCATGCCGCGCGCGACGACAGCCGCGTGGCTGGTCTTGCCACCGCGGGCGGTGAGAATTCCTTGTGCAGCAATCATTCCGGGCAGGTCGTCGGGGTTGGTCTCGCGGCGCACCAGGATGACGTTTTCACCGCGGGCGGCGTATTCGGCGGCAACTTCGGAGTCGAAGACCGCCTTGCCAACAGCCGCTCCGGGCGATGCGTTGACCGCCTTGGTGACTTTGTTCTTGGCGGCGCTCTCGTCGAAACGCGGGAACATCAGCTGTGCGAGCTGCGCGCCGGTGACGCGCTGCATCGCTTCGTCGATGTCGATGAGACCCTCGTCAACCAGCTGCGTGGCGATGCGGAAAGCGGCGCCGGCGGTGCGCTTTCCGACGCGGGTCTGCAGCATCCAGAGCTTGTTGCGCTCGATGGTGAACTCGATGTCGCACAGGTCTTTGTAGTGCTTTTCAAGCTTGGCCATGATGGCGAGCAACTCGTCGTAGGCCGGTTTGTCGATGTTCTCGAGTTCGTTCAGGTGAACCGTGTTGCGGATACCGGCGACGACGTCCTCGCCCTGCGCGTTCTGCAGGTAGTCGCCGTAGATGCCCTGATCGCCAGAGCCCGGGTCGCGGGTGAAGCAGACGCCCGTGCCGGAATCGAGACCAATGTTGCCGAACACCATCGTGACGATGTTGACGGCGGTGCCGAGGTCGCTCGGAATGCGCTCCTGGCGGCGGTACAGCCGGGCGCGATCACCGTTCCACGAGTCGAAGACGGCGTTGACGGCGAGGTCGAGCTGCTCCCGCGGGGCTTGCGGGAATTCGCGACCCGCGCGGTCACGGACGATGCCCTTGTACGTCTCGACAAGAGCCTGGAAATCTTCGGCTTCGAGGTCGAGGTCGTTTTTCGTGCCTTTGCTGGTTTTCAGCTCGTCGAGAGCGTGCTCGAACAGTTCGCCGTCGACGCCCAGCACGGTCTTGCCGAACATGGAGAGCAGGCGGCGGTAGGAATCCCAGGCGAATCGCTCGTTGCCGCCCTGCTTGGCGAGGCCGTTAACGCTTGTGTCGTTGAGGCCGATGTTCAAAACGGTGTCCATCATGCCGGGCATTGAGAACTTCGCGCCCGACCGCACGCTGACCAGCAGCGGGTCGTCGGCGTCGCCCAACTTCTTGTTCATCGCCTTTTCGAGTGCCGCAAGGTGCTGGCTGATCTCGGCGTCCAGCTCGGACGGCGGCTGACCTTCGACGAGGTAGGCGCGGCAGGCCTCTGTGGTGATGACGAACCCGGGCGGCACCGGAAGGCCGAGGTTGGTCATCTCGGCGAGGTTCGCGCCCTTGCCACCGAGAAGGTCCTTCATGTCTCGGTTGCCTTCGCTGAAGTCGTACACGTACTTGGGCACTGGGGCGCTCCTCGCAAAGATCAGGGCGGGAATGGCGTTCGGATGAGGTGAGGCCGGATTCGGTGACGCGGATTCAGCCATCAGCCTACCGAGGGCCGCGTTATCCACAGCGCGCTGGTCGGCGTCAGCGGGACGAGGCCGCGCCCGGCTAGCGTCGTCCGCGATCTTTCCCTTTCTGCAGACGGGAGGGCACGCTCATGCCCGGCGCCGGAGTTGGCACGTTCACCGTTTCGCCCGACGATCTCGTCGACCTGGCCGCCCGGGTCGCCGACGTGCAGGGCTACCTCGATGGCACCCGAGACCTCGTCGACGACGTCTCTGCGGCGTTGGGCTCGGAGGTCGTTGCCTCGGCGCTCGACCATTTCGTTTCTGGCTGGCGCGACGGGCGGAAGCAGATTTCGACCGAAGTTGGTGCCCTCTCGCAAATGATCGGGCAGGCGGCGAGCGTTTACGCCGACACCGACGGCTCGCTGGCTGCATCAATCCCAGGCGGCGGATCGTGAAGGAGTTGGTCGGCGCGCGCATCGTCACGCCCGGCGACTGGACCGATCTCGACCTCGATCCTGCGAGCCGGCACGGCTCGGTCCGGCGGGCCGTGCGGCAGGCGGTGGTTCGCGATCCGGGCCTCGCAGGTAACGCGATCCGTCTCATCGGGTTGCTCGACGACATCGCGCGACGCGCCTGGGATTCGGGCGCCTTCTATTGTTCGTCGCTCGTCTTGGGCACGCTGCCGACCGGAGTACTTGCGGCAAACGTCTTGATGCAGCTAACGCCGGACGACGGTGAGCGTGCCGCCGTGGCGGGCGCGGCTGAGATCTGCGCGGGTCTCGCGGCTGCCGTCTCGTGTGATCCCGATTGGATCGGCGCCGACGTCGAGGTCGTGACGTTGCCGATGGTGGGCGAGGCCGTGCGTATCGAGGTAGTCGCCGGCGGTATCTGCGTTCAGTACCTCGTGCCGGTGCAGGACTCGTCGCGCCAGGTGGTGCTCACTTTCACGTCGCCATTCGCGCCGTACGCCGAGGTGCTGCTTGAGTTGTTCGATTCAATGGCTTCAAGTTTTGCGCTTGAATACAGCGATTCCGAGTTGGTAGTGGTCGGCGGCACCGCCGAATCGACTAGGCCGAACGAGTGAAGCGCATTGCGCGTTGGCGAAATCGGTCGCCGGGTGTTTTTGCTATCGGTGCCGGAATCGGTATTCTCCCCGCCATGCCAAGACGGGGATATCGCGCACCCACTGCCCTCGCCGCCACGTTCGCTGTGCTGGGT
>JBOGEK010000514.1:0-3088 GCA_050743645.1 Acidothermaceae bacterium | reverse complement strand
GGCGGCCAGGTCAACATCGAGATCTCCGACGACGGCGCAGGTATCGACCCGTCGAAGGTGGCCACACGGGCGTTGCAGAGCGGCCTCGTCACCTCCGAGCAGCTGCGCGCCATGGGGGCGCGTGAGGTGCTCAACCTGATCTTCGTGCCGGGCTTTTCGACCGCAGACGCGGTCACGAATGTGTCGGGCCGCGGTGTAGGCATGGACGTCGTCCGCACGAATATCGAGAAAATCGGTGGCACCGTCGACGTCGCCAGCGAATTCGGCGCGGGCACCACCTTGCGGTTCAAGATCCCGCTGACCTTAGCGATCATCCCCGCGCTGACCGTCGAATGCTCGGGCGAGCGGTACGCCGTGCCGCAGGTCAGCCTCGAAGAACTCCTCTGCATCGAAGGCGATCAGGCGACGACCGGCGTCGAATACCTGTCGGGTGCACCCGTCTTCAGGCTGCGCGGCAACCTGTTGCCGTTGGTTTGGCTCGACCACGTGCTCGACCTCGCCGCCGGGCCGCACGTCGACGACGCGGTCTACATCTTGGTGCTGCAGGCCGAAGGCCGCCGCTTCGGGCTGGTGGTCGACCGCGTGCTCAACACCGAAGAAATCGTGGTCAAGCCGCTGTCTCGCCAACTGAAAGGGATTGGCACCTACGCCGGCGCCACGATTCTCGGCGACGGACGAGTCGCGCTGATCCTCGACGTCCGGGCCCTTGCCCGCCGCTCACACGTGGTGCGCGAGGGCGATTCGCACGCGGACGCCGCAAAGCTCGCCGCGGCGGTCGCTGCGCTCGACGGTCCGGAGCCGCTGCTGGTGGTCGCTGTCGGCGACCGTCGTCTTGGGGTGCCGCTGTCGATGGTGACCCGGCTCGAAGAGATCCCTGCACACGCGGTCGAACGGGTCGGGCAGCGGGAGGTCGTGCAATATCGCGGTCAGTTGCTGCCGCTCGGCCGGTTGGCGAACCTGCTCGGCGCACATCCCAGCAGCGACGAGTTCAGCGACCAGCTCAAGGTGATCGTCTACACGCAAGGCCGCCGCAGCGTCGGCCTGGTGGTCGACGCGGTCGTCGACATCGCAAGCGAAGCCCCGAAGTCGCGCGGCGACGTGAACGAGTACGGCATCTCCGGAGTCGCCGTCGTGCAGGAGCGCGTGACCGAACTGCTCGACATGGAACAGGCGATCATGGCTGCCGACCCGCGGTTCTTCGACGCGGTGGCCGCAACCGGCGCCGCCGACGTGTCCGCCTACGACAGCTACGTCGAGATGGGGTCTTGAGATGGAGACGCGCCAGTTCGCCACCTTCACCGTCGACAAGCTGCTGTTCGGCATCGAGGTGTACCGGGTGCAAGAAGTCATTCGCTACCAAGACATGACGGCCGTGCCGCTCGCCGCTCGTGGCGCGGCCGGCCTCATCAACCTGCGCGGCGAGGTCGTCACCGCGATCGACATGCGGATCCGGCTCGGCCTGCCGCCTCGTGCGGACGGCGAGATGCCGATGAACGTCGTGGTTCGCGTCGACGACGAGCCGGTCAGCTTGCTGGTCGACACGATTGGTGACGTTGCGCAAGTCTCGGCTGACCAGTTCGAAGAGCCACCCGAGACGATGACCGGCGCTGGTCGTGCGCTCGTCCTCGGTGCCTACAAACTCGAAACGCAGCTCTTGCTCGCGCTCGACGTCGCCCGAGCCGTCGACGTCGGCGTCAGCGTCTAACCCGGCCAGCGCGCAGACCGACCACTCCACCCGCTCGGCGGAGCGACCTGGCGTGCAGGCCGTGGCACCATGGCGTTCGTGTACTCGCTGGTCAACGCGCCGACAATCGGTTACGACTTGGCGCGGTTGCCCACCGGAGCTGCGGTGGCGACTGTGCTCCTCGAAGCGCTCGCCATCTACACCCCATCGGGCGATCAGGCCGACCTATCGGCGTTCGATCCGGCGGCGGTAGCCGATCCGCGCCGCGCTAGCGCTTGGCTTGAGGTGTCGGCGCTCACGCCTGAGGTGAAGCTCGACCAGGCATTGGCCGCCGCCAAGCAGGTGATCGACGACGCGGAGCGCACGATGCAGATGCGCGCGCATGCTCTGGCACCGGTCGTCGCAGGCTTGACGACGTCCTACTTCGGCGGGCTCGACGACCTGCTGCGGTTCGCTCGGCTCGACCTGCTCGCCGACGCGCCGACCCATGTCGTCGCCATGGCAAGCGACGCGCTGGCCGCTGCCCATGGCGGACGACGCCTGCCGGACGACGCGAGGCACTTGCTCGGTGGCCCGTGGATCACCGCAACGCGCAGCCTGCCGGCGATTCCGGCCGACCTCGGCCCGTTCGCCCACGAGGTGACGACCGTTCTCGACAAGTTGCCGTTGCTCACGGCGCCGCAGGTGGTCGTACTCGCGGAGGCGGCGGCTGCCCTCGAAGGTGACTGGAGCCGGCGCATGCACGAGGCCGCCTGGGCCGCTTACCTGTCGGGCCGGTTGCGGCCCGCTGCTACCGCACAGTTCCAGGCCGTCCGGGCACTACGCGCGGCCGGCGTCGATGCGGCCACTGCCGCCCGCGGAGTCTGGAACGCGATCAGCGGCTGCCTTCAGGCCGTCACCTTGCACGACCTGCTCGACGAGGTCACCTACGGAGTGCTCGTCGGTGCATGGGAAACCGCGATGGGCATCCTCGGCTGACCCCCCAACTTCTCGTTGATCAAGCAGTTAGGCGCAATCACAAACGCGTCGGGTTGCGCCTAACTGCTTGATCAATGGAATTGGTAGCCGCCGCTGATTCACCCCTCAGGCGAGGCGTTCTCGTGCCGATGTGATGGTGCGGGCCAATCGGCCGGCGACCGTCCGCGGAGGTGTCGATGGCCAGCATCGGAGTACTCGTCGTCGACGACTCGGTCGTCATTCGGCGCATGGTTGCTTCGGTGCTCGACGACGATCCCGAGATCAACGTCGTCGGTACGGCCGCGAACGGCCGGATCGCCCTCGACAAGTTGCCCCAGTTGCGGCCTGACATCGTGATCCTCGATGTCGAGATGCCGATCATGGACGGCCTCGAGACCCTGCGCGCCCTTCGCGTCACACACCCGCACCTGCCCGTCGTCATGTTCA
>JBOGEK010000513.1:0-1543 GCA_050743645.1 Acidothermaceae bacterium | reverse complement strand
CGATGGCGTCGTAGAGGGTCGGGTTGCCGTCCGGGTCACCGCCGCCGGTGCGCGCAGCCACCTCGATGTTCTTGATCAGCTTGGCGAACAGCTTGCCGCGCTTAGCGTCGATCACGGCTTTCTTGTGCTTCGTGGTCGCCCACTTCGAGTGCCCACTCATGCTGCACTCCCCGCGGGTACCGCTGCGCTCCTCGCTGACGCTCGATGCCCGCTTTGGTACCCACTCATAGCCGCTCCCTCAGGTACTCGCGCACGGTCTCGACAAAAAGCGCGTGGACGCGCTCATCACCCGTGATCTCGGGGTGAAAGGCAGTCGCCATGATCGCACCCTGCCGGACGGCGACGATCCTACCCGCGCCCGGGCCGGTCTCCACTTGCCCGAGCACCTCGACGCCGCCGCCAAGGTCTTCGACCCACGGGGCGCGGATGAACAAGGCGTGGAACGGCGCGCCCTCGACGCCGGCGATCTCGACGTCGGCCTCGAACGAGTCGACCTGGCGACCGAAGGCGTTGCGGCGAACCGTGACGTCGAGCCCGCCGACGGTGACCTGACCGTCTATGCCGCCGGCCACCCGGTCGGCCAGCATGATCATTCCGGCGCAGCTGCCGTAGGCCGGCATGCCGTTAGCGAGTCGCTTGCGCAGCGGATCGAGCAGGTCGAACGCGATCGCCAGCTTGTACATCGTGGTCGATTCGCCACCGGGAATCACCAGCGCGTCGACGTCATCAAGCTCGGCCGGACGACGCACGGCGGTCGCGACCGCGCCCGCCGCCTCAAGCGCATGCAGGTGTTCGCGCACGTCACCTTGAAGAGCGAGGACGCCGACCCGAGGTTGGCGCGCGTCGGCCTGCCCGCTCATGATCGTGGACACTTGTGCGGGCCAGGGTGCTGAAATTGTCCACGAAGATTGAGAATCGGGACGGCAGCACGCATGGCGACCTTGGTCTGCGTCAGCTCGACTGCGAGTGTCCTGCTCACCAGCCGCGCGTGGCTAGCCGGTGGTCGACCGGCACGTCATCGACGTTGATGCCGACCATCGCCTCACCGAGTCCGCGCGACACCTTCGCGATGACGTCAGGGTCGTCGTAGAACGTGGTGGCCTTGACGATCGCCTCGGCCCGCTGCGCCGGGTTACCCGACTTGAAGATGCCCGAGCCGACGAACACGCCCTCGGCGCCGAGCTGCATCATCATCGCCGCGTCGGCGGGCGTTGCGATGCCGCCGGCGGTGAACAGCACCACCGGCAACTTGCCAGCGCTTGCCACCTCGCGCACCAAGTCGAACGGCGCCTGGAGCTCTTTCGCCGCAACGTAAAGCTCGTCTTCGGGCAGGTTGGCCAGCCGGCGAAGCTCGTCGCGCAGCTGGCGCATGTGGGTGGTGGCGTTCGAGACGTCGCCCGTGCCTGCCTCGCCCTTCGAGCGGATCATCGCCGCGCCCTCGGTGATGCGCCGCAGCGCCTCGCCGAGGTTCGTCGCTCCGCACACGAAGGGAACCGTGAACGCCCACTTGTCGAGGTGGTGCGCGTAATCGGCGGGGGTGAGC
>JBOGEK010000512.1:0-11814 GCA_050743645.1 Acidothermaceae bacterium | reverse complement strand
CCATCGACGTGCTTTAAAAAATAAAGCGACCCACCCTCGAGCGTGCGATCAGGATGGCTCGCAAGCAGTGACGTGACGAGATCTGTGTCGGACGTCGACCGAAGCGGCCGGTGCGCGAACTCGATCTCGCCGCTCTCGGCTTGGGCCTTCTCGACGAGCATCGCGAGATCGCCGGTGTTCGTGAGATTTCCGTTGTGTGCCAGGGCAATACTGCCGACCGCAGTCGACCGGAAGGTCGGCTGCGCGTTCTCCCAGACCGAGGCTCCGGTAGTCGAGTAGCGCGCGTGGCCGATCGCAATGTCGCCGCGCAGGCTCGCCAGATTCGACTCGTTGAAAACCTGCGACACGAGTCCCATGTCTTTGTAGACGAGGATTTTCTTGCCGTCGCTGACCGCAATACCGGCTGACTCTTGGCCGCGGTGCTGCAGCGCGTAGAGCCCGAAATACGTCAGGTTGGCGACCTCTTCACCCGGCGCCCAGACGCCGAAAACGCCACACGCGTCTTGCGGGCCCTTGCCATCAGGGTCGATCGGAAGGAGATCGTGATTCAGCTTGCCGTCGCCACGAGGCACGCGCGAAGCTCCTTGGGAAGAGGCGGGAAGTCCGCTTCCTAGTGTACGGGCTGCGCCGCCTCGAAACGGCGACGGCTCACAGTTCGGAAACCGGCCGGTGGGCGCAGCTCGCGAAGATCCATGCCGACCACTGTAGGCCGCTCATGAGGCACGGTCGGGCCACCGGCCAATGACCGCCCACCACGACTCCGCACCCACTACAACGAGATCGATGAGCTCACTACGGGTCAACGCCTCGAGCCGGCCACGCATCTCCTCCCAGAGTCGCCAGTCGGAGGCGAAGGGGATGCCGTCGGCTCGTGGGACCGCAATCAGCACCGTGGGCGCGTCGACGTCGCCGATCACTTGGGTGAGGCTGTCGTATTCGAGGGCGCCCAACTCCGTGCCGTCGGGCTCGATAGCCATCGCCATCTGCACGACTCGGCACTCGTCTGCGAACAGCACCCAGACTGCGCCTTCGTCGCAGGGTCGGAGCTTGCTGCGGATCTCGGCCGCGACCCCGTCGTACCAGCGCTCATCGACTGCTGCATCGGTGTTGAGTTCCATGCGGTACAGCGTGCCGTGGTCGACGTCCGACCCGCGGGTTCAGGTCTGCGCCTGTGGACAACGCTGGCACCGTTCAAACCAGTGGAAAAAGCCCACTGATGTCACTGCGCTCACCGCTGGCCCGTAGCCGACCGTCGCCCGTAACGTCGCGCCAGACGAGCCGGCCGCAGGCGAGTTCGATCCAGGTGATCGGGTCGGTCTCGACCACGTTCGGTGGGGTGCCTCGGGTGTGCCGCGGTCCTTCGACGCATTGGACGGCGGTGAAGGGCGGCACCCGTACTTCGACTGATCTGCCGGGCGCTTTCGCCACCAGCGCACCGAGCAATGACCTGGTAGTGACCTTCAATGCGGCACGCTCGGGTTGCAGGTCGACCCCGGGGAAAGCGGCGACCAGGTCGAGGCCATGCACCACGCCCTCGATGCACCGGGTGACGATGAAGTCGGCTACACGCATGCCGCCGAACCGGGTGCACACCAACCGGTCGCCGGGGTCATCCGATGCGGCAAGAAGGCTCGCCTCGAGGTCGTCGACTGCCGCCCGCAACCGCAGCTTCTGCGCCGCCGGCGCCACCTCGTGAGCCGATTCTTGCTCGCGGCGGGCGATAACGGCCGCAGCGGTCGGCAGCGCTAACAGGTACTGCGCAAGGTCGACCTCGGCTCGGGTCGGCGCCGGCTCGGCAAGCCGCCGCGGGAGCGCACTCGCACACATCGCCAGGTGCTCGACGAGTTCGGCTACGCGCCAATCTGCAAGACGCGTCACAATGTCAAATGCCCGATCGGGCAAGCAATCGACGGCGTCAGCGATCCTGCGCCACTGAGCAGCACACGCGACAGCTGCATTCCCCGATTCCGGGCTGGCGAGCGGCGGCATTTCTCCAACGTAATAGAGCCATACGAAGGCCGCACCTGTCGGGCCAGCCATTGGGGGTACACGGTGAGCGGCAAGGTTCTTTCGTCGTCCGGCCTGGCTTTGTACGAACGGCTTGTTACCGCCGCCGGGTTGCCCGTAGGTGACGGCGCTCTTGGACTCACCGATCCCCTGTTGGGCGAGTTGATCGACAATGGGTTCGCGGAGCTGACGCCCGACCGCACGTCACTTTTGCCGGTGGCTCCGGTCGCTGCCTTCGAGCGCCTGCTCGCGGATCTGCAGACAGAATTCCTCGACCAGCAAAAGCAATTGCTCGATGCCTACAGCTATCTCGATGGCCTTCAGCAGCGGTTTGTCGAGCGACAGCCGGCATCTGACGTCGACGCGCTTGCTGATGTACGGTCCGAAGCCGGAGCTTTCGACCAAACCGCGAAGCAAATCATCAGCGAGGCAGCATCAGAAGTCTTGTGCTGGAACATCGCCTTGCAACAACTCGGCGGCCCTGTTGCTGGTCCTGTCGCGCCACGCGCACTGCGGGTCAGAACTGTTTACGACACAGCGTTTTTGCACCGCCAAGGGGGCGTCGTCGCCCTGCGCCGGGCTCGGTCGGCAGGCGAAGAATTGCGAATCGCCGACGAGGTCACGACGAACTTGGTCATCGTCGATGCGAGCGTGGTCGTGTTACCCCTAGGCACGGCTCCCAAGGGAGCGCTGCTCATCAGATCGCCACTTGTCGTCGAGGCGATGCGCCAATTCTTCGACCTGGTCTGGCAGCGCTCGGTGCCGTGGATCGACCGCGAAAGCGCTGACGAGGGTCTGGCACCGATCCAGCGCCAGATCGTGGCGCTCATGGCGGTCGGTCACAGCGACGATGCGGTAGCCGAACATCTCGGGCTGAGCGTGCGCACCGTACGCCGCCAGGTTGCCGAAGTCATGGAGCGACTCGGCGCTGACACGAGGTTCGCCGCCGGCATCGCCGCCGCCCGAGCAGGTTTCCTGGACGACGCCGAACTGCCACCCATCATGCCGTGAACGCGGTGATCGGCAGGGTCGATTCGGCCCGATCTATAGGCAATTACGCCTTTAGCGACCACGTCTTCGTTGGCACGTTGCTGTCAGTGTCCACTGTTTCATGCCTTATTCGGCTGACAACGGTGTCCTCGATACGACACCTTGGTCACGCGGTGCTGACGGACGGGGGTCGACAGGTCCGCACGATCTGCGGCGCTCTGACCACCGGGCCGCGTCCGGTGGAACGGCGATAGGTCTCGCGGGGAAGGTGGTCGTGACGCCACCGGTCCCGCGAGACCGCCTCAGTTGAAGGCAGCGGTGAAAACGGCCTTCGAAGCCGCCCGCAATTCTTCGACGTCGATGCCGAATTGGCCGACGATCTCGACTCGAGAACCTTCGACCGCGCCCAGCTTGACGAACTCAACGCCGTGCGTAGCGGCTAGCGCTTCGAATGCAGCGACATCGCTCGGCGTCACGGTCACGATTGCCCGCGCACTCGACTCCGAGAACAATGCGACGAACGGATCCAGGCCTGCCGGCAGCGAGATCCGCGCACCATGACCGCCGCGCACCGCCGACTCGACCACCGCCTGTGCCAGCCCGCCATCGGAAATGTCGTGCGCCGCAGACCACATTCCGTCGGCGGCGCCCTCGACGAGCAACGCCGCCAATGCTCTCTCGGCTTCGAGGTCGACGCGCGGCGGACGACCACCGAGATGGCCATGCACAACATGCGCCCACTCGCTGCCGCCGAACTCTTCACGAGTGACGCCGAGCAGGTAGATCTCGTCGGCGTCCGCCTTGAAACCGATCGAACAGCGCCGATTGACGTCGTCGATCACACCCAGCACACCGATCACCGGCGTGGGGTTGATCGGAGTCGAGCCGGTCTGGTTGTAGAAACTGACGTTTCCGCCCGTCACGGGAATGCCCAATGTGTAGCAACCGTCGGCAATTCCGCGAATTGCCTCGGTGAACTGCCACATCACCTCGGGGTCTTCGGGCGAGCCGAAGTTGAGGCAGTCGGTGACGGCCATTGGTTGGGCGCCCGCTGCCGCGACGTTGCGGTAAGCCTCGGCGAGCGCCAACTGCGCGCCGGTGTAAGGATCGAGACGGGCGTAGCGACCGTTGCCGTCGAGGGCGAGCGCGATGCCGAGGTCTGTCGAGTCGTCGACCCGCAGAATGCCTGCGTCGTCGGGCATCGCGAGGGCAGTGTTGCCCAGCACGTAACGGTCGTACTGGTCGGTGATCCAGCTCTTGTCGGCGAGGTTGGCCGAGGCGACGAGCCGCAGCAGCGTTTCTCGCAATTCTTCGCCGGACGACGGACGAGCCAACACGTTCGGATCGTCGGCGTTCAACGCATCGAGGTCAGCCGGACGGGAAATCGGCCGGTCGTACACCGGTCCCTCGTGCGCCACCGTGCGCGGAGGGACGTCGACCACGAGCTGATCGCGCCACAAGATCTGCAGCCGTTGGGTGTCGGTGACCTCGCCGATCACGGTGGCGGTGACATCCCACTTGCCGCAGATTTCCATGAACCGCTGGACTTTCGCGGGTTCGACGACCGCGCACATGCGCTCTTGCGACTCGCTCATCAAGATTTCTTCGGGGGCCAGCGTGGGATCGCGCAGCGGCACGGAGTCGAGCACTACCCGCATGCCGCCGGTGCCGGCCGACGCCAATTCGGACGTCGCACAGCTCAAACCCGCGGCCCCGAGATCTTGAATACCGGCAACGAGATCTTCGGCGAAGATTTCGAGGCAACATTCGATGAGCACCTTCTCGGCGAACGGATCGCCAACCTGCACGGCAGGCCGTTTCCGTTCACCTTCGGCTTCGAAGGTGGCGCTGGCCAGCACCGATGCACCGCCGATGCCGTCGCCGCCGGTGCGCGCGCCGAACAAGATGACCTGGTTGCCCGGACCAGGCGCGGTCGCCAACTTGATGCCGTCGGTGCGCATCACGCCCACCGAAAGCGCGTTCACCAACGGGTTACCGAGGTAGCTCGGGTCGAAGACGACTTCGCCGCCGATATTCGGCAAGCCGAGGCAGTTGCCGTAACCGCCGACGCCGGCGACGACGCCCGGTAACACCCGCTGGGTGTCTGGCGCATCGAGCGGCCCGAATCGCAGCGAATCCATCACGCCGACCGGCCGTGCGCCCATCGTCAAGATGTCGCGCACGATGCCGCCGACACCGGTGGCCGCCCCTTGGTACGGCTCGACATAGCTGGGGTGGTTGTGCGACTCGGCCTTGAACGTGACGGCGAAACCCTGACCGACGTCGACGACGCCAGCGTTTTCTCCCATGCCCACAAGCAAAATCTCGTTGGCTTGCGGGGGCACCTTCTCGCCGAACTGGCGCAGGTGTTTCTTGCTCGACTTGTACGAGCAGTGCTCGCTCCACATCACCGAATACATCGCGAGTTCACACGAGGTCGGACGACGGCCGAGGATGTCGCGAATGCGGGCGTACTCGTCGTCCTTCAACCCGAGTTCGGCGAACGGCAGTTCGGCATCGGGTGTGGCGACCGCATTGGCGACTGAATCGATACCGTTGTTGGTGTCGAGCCGAACACTCACGCTGCCACCAATGCCTTGAGGACGCTGGTGAAGAAAGGTAATCCGTCACTCGACGGCCCAGTGAGCGAATCGATCGCGTGTTCGGGATGCGGCATCAGTCCGACAACGTTGCCCGCCTCGTTCGTAACACCTGCGATGTCTCGCATGGAACCGTTCGGATTACCGTCGACATAGCGGGCGACCACTCGGCCCTCTGCTTCGAGCGCGTCGAGCGTCTTTTCGTCGGCAACGAAGCAACCTTCGCCGTTCTTCACCGGGATCACCGCGTGGGCGCCGCGATCGTAGCCGTTGGTCCAGGCGGTGGCGGCGTTCTCAATCGTGAGGGTCTGGTCTTTGCACCGGAAATGTAGATGTGCGTTGCGGGTGAGCGCGCCGGGTAGCAGGTGCGCCTCGCATAGGACCTGGAAACCGTTGCAGATGCCGAGAACCGGCAACCCGTCACGAGCGCCGGCGATGATCGACTCCATCACGGGCGAGAACCGCGAGATCGCACCACAGCGCAGGTAGTCGCCGTAGGAGAACCCGCCGGGAAGCACGACCGCGTCGACCTCGTGCAGCGACGGGTCTTTGTGCCAGAGCGAGACGGCCTCGGCGCCGGCGGCACGCGCTGCACGCAAGGCATCGCGATCATCGAGCGAACCGGGGAAAGTGACGACGCCGATGCGGGCAGTCATGAAAGCGGCGCTCCAGGCGAGCAATCGAACGGGCTGGACACGGGGAGACATGGGGCACGGAAACACAGGGCACGGAAACACAGGGCACGCAGACACGTCGGGAGACGGCAAGACACTGGCCGGCTCGGGGCGACTCCAGGGTACCGGCCCGCCACGTCTCCTGACGTCAGACCCGTATCGGCGCGTAGATCAGGTTCTTCTCCAGGCGCACGACGGTCCCGCGATCTTCACAAACCGTGAAGTCAAGCTTGTCGACGAGCGCCCTCATGAGCTGGATGCCCCGGCCCTGTTCTGCATTCGGGTCGATCAGGACGCCCTCGAGGGTGTCGGGCGGCCCGTCGAAATCGCCGCCGTCGTCGCAGACCTCGACGATGCAAAGATCGCCTTCGACGCTGGCGAGAACCGCGTACTCGTCATGCTCGCCGGCGTGGTCAAGGACGTTCGTACAGGCCTCGCTAATGGCCAGTTCGATGTCGTCGATGCAATCGCGAGAGACGCCCATGACACCGAGCGCGTGACTGAAAACCTTGCGAACTAGCGGAACGCTTGGCTCCTCGCTCGGCAACGATAGCCGCAGCCGCAGGTGCATTCGCTTCCCCTTCCGCCGGAGTGCGGCGCCGACCAGGCAAAGCATTTCGTGTTCCCGGCGCCGAACCGGGTTGTCCGACGAGGTAAGGGTTCCCGTCCGGCCCAACGGCATAACCGGTCGCGACGGATCAATCCGTTCGCCATATCCCAGATGTGTCGAAAAACCTTGGCGGCGCAGGTTTGACGCCGCCGGAACTGGTCACCGACAGCCCGCGATTACGCCGGTCGGACGACGAAATCCTCGATCACCGGGTTGCTCAGCAGCGTGCGGGCCAGTTCACGGATTCGGTCGAGCGTCGCTTCGTCGACCGCACCACCGTCGGCTGTGTCGATGTCGAGTTCGAAATGCTTGCCCTGACGGACCGACCTGATGTCGGCGTGGCCCAGCCGGCCGAGCGCGCCGACGATGGCTTGCCCCTGCGGGTCGAGGATCTCGGGCTTCAGCATGACGTCGACGGCGACGCGGGCCACTGTGCACTCCAGGTGATTCTCGAATCCGGACGGCGGGCGGCCGGGCGGGCGGTTAGCCGCCGGCGCAGGTAGCCGACCGGACGGGCGAAAGACGGGCGAGGGGCGGCCGCCAGACTACCGTGATCGTGTCGAAGGGTCACGGTGTGGCAAGGTGCCGCCATGACGCATCCGATTGCGGAAACAGCCTCCACTATCGACGCCGAGCGGGGCCGGCTACGTGGCGCCGACCACCACGACTCACCCTGGCGGTCCTGGGGACCGTATTTGGCCGAGCGCGCCTGGGGCAGCGTTCGCGAGGATTACAGCGCTGACGGCGATGCCTGGGCGAGCTTTCCGTTCGAGCAGGCCAGGTCACGGGCTTACCGCTGGAACGAAGATGGCATGGCCGGCTTCTGCGACGTCGACCAGACCTGGTGTTTCGCCCTCGCACTGTGGAACGGCCACGACGAGTTCTTGAAGGAACGGATGTTCGGGCTCACCAATGCTCAGGGCAACCATGGCGAAGACGTCAAGGAACGTTATTGGTTCCTCGACGGCACACCGAGTCATTCGTGGACGACGTGGCGCTACCACTACCCGCAGGCAGCCTTCCCTTACGAGGAACTGGTTTCGGAGAATGGCCGACGCGGCCGGCAGCAGACTGAGTACGAGATCGACGACACCGGAGTCTTTGATGAGCACCGCTATTTCGACGTCACGGTCGACTACGCAAAGGCGGATCCCACCGATCTCTGTATGCGGATCACCGTGCGCAATGTCGGACCCGACGCCGCCGATCTCGAGGTGTTGCCGACACTGTGGTTTCGCAACACCTGGGCTTGGGGTCTGCCCGGCGCCGATCCCGAACCGCGGATCGACTGCCAAGCGCACCAGCTGGTCGCCGTCCATCATCGAATCGAAACCCTTACGCTGTCGGGCGATTCAGCTGAGCAGAGCGGTTTCGTCGAATCGATCGCTTGCGACAACGAGACGAACAACCGGTTGCTGTACGGCTCAACCGGGCGCTCGCTGTATCCGAAGGACGGCATCGACGATTACGTCGTGCGGGGCGCGGCGACGGTTCGCGCCGAGGCTTATGGCACCAAAGCCGCGCTGCGTTATCGGCTGACGATCGGCCCTGGCGAGAGCCGCGAGATCAGGCTTCGGTTGCAGGCCGCGCAAAACGACGGCTCTTCGACGTCCGACTTCGATGCAGTGATGGTCCAGCGCAAGCGTGAGGCCGACGAGTTCTACGCCTCGCTGCACCCAAGTGGCACGACGGACGACGAAATGCGTGTCGTGCGGCAGGCTGCGGCGGGATTGTTGTGGAGCAAGCAATTCTTCCACTACGACGTCGAGCGTTGGCTCGAAGGTGACCCTGCGGGGCCGCCACCTCCGCCTGGTCGGGGCGTGATTCGCAACGGTGGTTGGCAGCATCTGAACAACGCCGATGTGTTGCTGATGCCCGACACCTGGGAGTATCCATGGTTCGCCGCGTGGGATCTCGCTTTTCATTGTGTCGTGATGGCGTACCTCGACCCATCATTCGCGAAACGGCAACTGCTGTTGATGTTGCGGGAGTGGTACATGCACCCGAACGGGCAACTGCCGGCGTACGAATGGAACTTCTCCGACGTCAACCCGCCGGTGCACGCGTGGGCTGCGCTTCGGGTGTTCGAAATCTCTGGCAGCAACGACTACGACTTCCTCGAGCGAGCGTTTCACAAGCTGCTGCTGAACTTCACCTGGTGGGTCAACCGCGAAGACAGTGACGGCAACAACCTTTTCTCCGGCGGCTTTCTCGGTCTCGACAACATCGGGCCGTTCGACCGGTCGAAGCTCACGCCCGACGAAGGTGTGCTCGAACAAAGCGACGGCACGTCGTGGATGGCGATGTACTGCCTCGACCTGCTCGACATGGCCTTGACCCTGGCCATGCACGACGACACCTACGAAGACGTCGCCACCAAATTCTTCGAACACTTCACCAGAATCGCTACCGCGTCGAAGAAACAAGGGCTCTGGGACGACGCCGACGGATTCTTCTACGACCAGCTACGGCTGCCCGACGGACAGCGGATGCCGGTCAAGGTGCGCTCCCTCGTCGGACTCATCGCATTGTGCGCCGTGAGTCACGTCGACGCCGAACACCTTGCACGCCTTCCCGGTTTCGCCGCGCGACTGCGCTGGTTCCTGGCGAACAAACCCGAACTCACGGCCACCGTCGTCGAAACAGACGCTGACGACACGCTGTTCGCCGTCCTCGAACCGCCGCAACTGCGGCGCTTGATCGAGCGGATGTTCGACGAGTCAGAGTTTTTCTCACCTCACGGCATTCGCTCGGTTTCTGCCTACCATCGCGACAATCCCTTGACGATCGCGATCAGCGGTCAGACGTTTCGCGTCGACTACGAGCCGGGTGAATCGTCGACCGGCTTGTTCGGCGGGAATTCGAACTGGCGCGGGCCGGTCTGGATGCCGCTGAACGCGTTGCTCGTCGAATCGCTGCGCAGGTTCGCCCGCCACCTCGGTGCCGGCTACACAGTCGAGGTGCCTACCGGTTCGGGCCACGCGATGACCCTTGACGGCGCGGCCACGGAGCTGTCGCGCCGTCTCGTCTCGCTTTTCGTGCCGGACGACGCGGGGCGGATCCCGGCGGCCGGTAGCCGCGACTGGCCCGACGGCGTCCTGCTGTTTCACGAGTACTTCCACGGCGACACGGGCGCAGGCCTCGGCGCCTCTCATCAGACCGGCTGGACCGCGCTCGCTGCGCATCTGATCTTGTCGCGGCGATGAGGCACTACGGCGTCGTCCACATGGTGAGACGCACTGGCAGTTTCGCGGAAAATATCGCCTATCCACAGCGGTGGACAGTCCCACACGCTGCGGGACGACGGCTCGCCCAAGGATCGCGCCATGCCTCCCCACGATGTGCACACCGCATCCCCAGCGACACCGCGAGTGTCCACAACACATACACAGTGCGGGTGTGGACGACACGCCATGACCGACTACCGCTGCGGGTCCACGGTTCGTAGTGTCACCTGTCGCAGCACCCCATCGACAAGGCTCACGGCGCCGAGAAACCGCCGCGTCGCGTCGTGCCAGCTAAAACTGTCGGTACCCGGTGGCTGGATACGTGGGAAGCAGCCGTTCGAAGCGTTCGGGGAGGTCATCGCGGTGAGTGTGATCGAGCTTCCCGGGCAGTCGCGGGACGTCGAGCGCACTCCACCTCAAGACATCAACGCTGAGCAGTCCGTGCTCGGCGGAATGCTGCTGAGCAAAGACGCGATCGCCGACGTCGTCGAAGCGGTGCACGGGGCCGACTTTTACCGGCCGGCCCACCAGACGGTTTTCGACGTCGTCCTCGATCTCTACGGGCGAGGCGAGCCGGCTGATGCGATCACCGTCGCTGCCGAGCTGACCAAGCGTGGCGAGATCGCCCGCGTCGGCGGTGCTGCCTACCTACACACGCTGATGTCGTCGGTGCCGACCGCGGCAAACGCCGGCTACTACGCCAAGATCGTCGCCGAGAAGGCGATCCTGCGACGCTTGGTCGAAGCGGGCACCCGCATCGTGCAGCTGGGCTATGCCGGCTCGGGCGGCGAGGTCGACGACATCGTCGACCGCGCGCAGGCCGCTATTTACGACGTCACCGAGCGGCGCACGACCGAGGATTACAGCATCCTCGAATCGCTTCTGCAGCCGACGATGGACGAAATCGAGGCGAGCGGCCAGCGCGGCGGAGGCATGACCGGCGTGCCCACCGGCTTCTCCGATCTCGACTCGCTCACCAACGGATTGCACCCGGGCCAGTTGGTCGTCATCGCCGGCAGGCCTGCAATGGGAAAGGCGCTCGCTCTCGATACACCGCTGGCCACTCCGACCGGTTGGACGACGATGGGCGAGGTCGCAGTAGGCGATCTGCTCATCGATGCCGACGGCCTGCCAACTCGCGTCATCGCCGCTACCGAGGTACTTCTCAAGCGCCCGTGCTACCGAGTCGAGTTCGACGACGGGTCAGTCATTGTTGCCGACGAAAAGCATCAGTGGCTCACGGAAACGCGTTCGGCGCGACGGTCGGCGGCAGCTTTCGCGGCACGCCGCGACCAGGATTGCGGACGACGGGCTTTCGCAGCGGTGCACACTACTGCGGAAATCGCTGCGACACTGCGCTGCCAGACCGCTGATGCGCGCCTGAACCACTGCGTACCGAATGCATACGCACTTGACCTGCCCGACCAGCAGCTGCCGCTGCCGCCATACGCGTTGGGTGTCTGGCTCGGCGACGGCCACGCGGCTTCGGCGCGTTACACCAGCGATGATCCCGAGATTGCAATGCACGTCGAGGATTCCGGGCTCGACGTGATCGATGAGTCTCTTGCGGTGGCGCTCCGATCGATCGGAGTCCTCGACAACAAGCACATACCCGACGAGTATTTGCGAGGTTCGATTCAACAACGTCGCGACCTTCTAGCCGGTCTCCTCGACACTGACGGCACGGTGTCGCCGACGGGTGCGGT
>JBOGEK010000511.1:0-2833 GCA_050743645.1 Acidothermaceae bacterium | reverse complement strand
GGCGAACTCGGCGGCGAGGCGGCGGGCGACGGCGTCCGGCTTGATGTTCGAGGCGCTCATGCGGTACTCGTGGCGACCCAAAATCACCCCACCGAGCCCGACCGCCGCCGCCGTCACCGTATCGACGCCGACGTTCGCCGCGAGCACGTAAGCGGTGTCGGAGCGCGGGACGACGACGTGTGACGGCCGTCCCGCGCGCAACCCACTTTCAGGGATCGTCTCGGTGACCAGACCTGAATCGGTGAGTTCGCCGACCAACGCCTTGATCGTGCTGCGGTTGAGCCCCATCGACTCCGTCAGCTGCGCGCGCGATTGCGCGCCCTGAACATGCAGTCGGCGCAGCAGCGTGCTGACGTTGCGGCGGCGGATCTCATCTTGAGTCGCGCCAGACGACGAAGGCATCGTGTGGCGTTCCTCTTTGGATTCTTCGGGTGTCTGTGGCTAGACGCTTTGCCGGCGTCGGCCGAACGCATCGGCCGCTGCCGCGAGCAACAAGAACGCGCCCGTGATGATGTAGAGGTAGGCGGCGTTGATGTTGACCTTGAGCCCGAGTCCGTTCGGGATCAGCGAGATCACGATTCCACCCAGCAACGCGTCGCGCACGCGACCGCGGCCGCCGAACAGCGATGTGCCACCGACCACCGCGGCGCCAACCGCGTAGAGCAGCGTGTTGCTGCCACCGATGTCGAGCGCAACACCACCGCCGTAAGACGCGAGAGCCAGGCCGCCGAAAGCTGCCAGCGTCGATGAGATCGCGAACGCCGCAATGCGCATCCGCCGGACATCGATGCCGGCTCGCCGCGCCGCTTCGGCGTTGCCGCCAACGGCGTACAGGTAGCGGCCGAACGCCGTCTTGGTAAGCAGCAACGTCATGGCGACGAGCAGCACCAGAATGAGCGGCACGACCCACGGCATGCCGATCACCGGTGAGGCGCCTTTGTTGACCTGGCGGTTGCGGTTGAGGAAGACCACGACGAAAGCGCCGACCGCGGCAAGCACGCCGAATCGCACGAGCACCAAAGACAATGGCTCAGCAGACAACCCTTGCGATCGCCGTTTGATCGAGCGGTACAAGGTGTAGGCGCCGTAACCGCCGACGAACACCACGAAGATGATCCAACCGCCTGTGGGATTCACGTTGCGGTGCGCCAGCGCGATGACGGGGTAGAACTGGCTCATCGAAATGGCGCCACCCTTGCCCGCGAACGAGATGATCACACCCTGCCAGGCAAGAAAGAATGCGAGCGTCACGATGAACGACGGGATACCGACCCGAGCGACGAGGTAACCGGTGACGCAGCCGATGGCGGTGCCTGCAGAGATTGCGAGGAACATCGCGATCCAGACATGGCCGCCGATGTGGGTCAACACCACGACCAGGCCGAGGCCGACGATCACGGTGGCCGGCCACAAGCGCTGCCAGACGGCGACGGCAAGACCGGCGATGACCACGATCACGACCGCCCAGTAACTGCCGCCCTTGATCGCATGATTGAGGTCGCCACCATTGGTCGCGACCAGCGCCATCAGCATTGCGCAAACGCCGCCTGCCGTGCCCGCCGACAGGTCGATCTCGCCGACGAGCAGCACGAACACGACGCCCATGCCGATCAGGATCGTCGGGCCGGCTTGCCCGGGCAGGTTGGCGAGGTTGCCGGTGGTGAGGAACACCTTCGACATCTGGCTGAACACAATGAGCAGGACGACGAGTCCGAAGATGGCGGGCAACGCGCCAGGTTCGCCACCGCGTACTTTTGCGACGTATGCACGGGCCGCACCCATCAGGGTGGTTTGGCCAGCATCGCCGGTAAAGCCGGACGCACCTACGACGCCGGCGTCGTGTGACGGCTCGGTTGGGGAAGAGCCGGGTCGATCATGGAGCTTCGCCGCGCTCGGGCTCTCGATCTCGTCTGATTCCGGGGTAGTCATCGGGGCCTCACGCGCTCTCTGCCGCAGTGGCTGGCTGCAGGCCGATGTTGCCCGACCGGCCAGCGGTGATCAGTTCGACGACTTGCGAGTAGGTCACAGCGGCCTTGTTGACCTCGGCCGCGACCCTCCCCAGGTACAGCGCCGTGATTCGGTCGGCGACCTCCATCACGTCGTTCATGTTGTGAGAGATCAGCACGACGCCGAGGCCGTTGTCGGCGAGTCTGCGCACCAGGTCGAGCACCTGCCGGGTCTGAGCGACACCGAGCGCGGCGGTCGGCTCGTCGAGAAGAACGACCTTGTTATTCCACAGCACGGCCTTGGCGATAGCTACGGTCTGGCGCTGCCCACCGGACAGGCTCGACACCAGCTGCCGAACCGACGCGACCGTGCGCACCGACAGGCTCGTGAGGGTCTCACGGCTACGCCGTTCCATCCCCGCCTCGTCGAGGTTGCGGATGATCGGTCTGCGCAGCTCGCGGCCGAGGAACATGTTCTGCACGATGTCGAGGTTGTCGCATAGCGCGAGGTCTTGATACACGATCTCGATCCCGTGCGAGGCGGCGTCACGCGGCCCGTGGATCGTGATCGGACGCTCCTCGAAGAAGAACTCGCCGGAGTCGATGCTGTAGATGCCACCGACGCATTTGACGAGCGTCGACTTGCCGGCGCCGTTGTCGCCGACGAGCGCCATCACCTCGCCGGGGTAGACGTTGAAGTTCACGTCATGTAGCACCTGGATGGCACCAAAGCTCTTGTTGATCCCGCGCAGCGTCAGGATCGGTGAATCGGCCACGGGTTTCCTTTCCTTACCTGATCCGATTGGGTCGCGTCCCGAACAGTAGGCCTGCCGCGCGGCGGTACGCAGCGATTCGGGAACACAGCAAACAGACAGTCATCCGGTGTG
>JBOGEK010000510.1:0-2129 GCA_050743645.1 Acidothermaceae bacterium | reverse complement strand
GATCATGGCGGTACCTCTCCCCAGCGCAGCGTTCGTGGTCGCTTGCTGCCAGAGTCGGCTCGGCTATGTGGTCGCCCTCGGCTGCGTTGCCTGCCGGCCCAGGGCGAGTGTCGGGTCGTGAAGGTAGCGATGCTGGCGCCGATTGCGTGGCGGACTCCGCCTCGGCATTACGGGCCGTGGGAGCTTGTGACGGGCCTGCTGACCGAAGGCCTGCTGGCCCGCGGTGCCGAGGTGACACTTTTTGCGACGCTGGATTCGCAGACTAGTGGCGTGCTGGACGGCGTGAGCCCGCACGGGTACGCGGAGGATCCGTCGATGGATGGCCGCGTGTGGGAGGCGCTACACGTCGCCAAAGTTCTTGCGCGGTCGGCCGAGTTCGACCTGGTACACAACCAGATGGATTGGCTGCCGCTCGCCTTCGCACGGCATTGCGCGGCTCCAATGCTGACCACGATCCATGGGTTCTCGGGCGCAGGAATCCTTCCCGCGTATGCGCGGGCCGGTTCGGCCTATGTCGCGATCTCCGAGGCGGACCGCTGCGCCGATCTTGACTACGTCGCGACGATTCACCACGGCGTCGATTTGGACGGCCTGCCGTTTCAGGCGGTGCCGGGCGACGACCTGGTGGTTTTCGGCCGGATCCATCCGCACAAGGGCACCGCCGAGGCGATCGAGATCGCACGACGGTCGGGGCGGCGACTGGTGATCTGCGGAATCGTGCAGGACGAACGCTACTTCGCCGAACATGTCGAGCCGCACGTCGACGGCGATCGCGTCAGCTATCTCGGCTCGGTGGGGCCGCAGCAGCGAGCCGAGGTGCTGGGGGCCGCGGCCACGCTGTTGCACCCGATCTCGTTCGACGAACCGTTCGGTCTTTCGGTCGTCGAGGCAATGGCGTGCGGCACGCCCGTCGTCGCGTATCGACGCGGTTCGATGCCGGAGATCATCGATCCGGGCGTAACAGGCTTCGTCGTGGACGATATGGCCGCAGCAGTCGACGCGGTCGGTCAAGCGGTGCGCCTGGACCGCCGCGCGGTGCGGGCTCGTGCGGCGTCGAGGTTCAGCGTCGACCGGATGGTCGAGGAGTATCTGCGGGTCTACGAACGGATCGCGTCGAGTAGCTCGTCAAGGTCGGCCCATGCGACGCCAATCCGCGCGTCTCCGATGCCGTAGGGCAGCCAAAGTAGCCCGTCATGCACGAGGCCCCCGCAGGAGTAGACGACGTTGGGAACGTAGCCGTCGCGTTCGGCCTCGGTTGCCTGTAGGAGCGGCCGTTCGAGACGCCCGAGCACCCGCGTCGGGTTGTCGAGGTCGAGCAGCATCGCGCCGATTGCATAGGTGCGCATCGGCCCGACGCCGTGCGTCAGCACCAACCAACCACGGTCGGTCTCGATCGGCGAGCCGCAGTTGCCGATCTGCAACACCTCCCAGGGCGCCTCGGGAACCTGAACGAGCGCGGCCTTCGCCCACACGAAGCCGTCGTCGGACGTCGCGAGGCAGTTGCTTTCGCCGTCCGAACGGCACAGCGCCCAGTGAAGACCGCCGATCAGTCGCGGGAACAACGCCATGCCTTTATTACGCGCGGCCGGTCCGGCCAGGCGGTGGGCGCCGAAGCTGCGCAGATCAGGGCTCGTCAACAGCCGGGGTGCGATCCGCCGGCCGTCGTAGGCGGTATAGGTGGCGCGGTACTCGATAACCCCGTCATCGCCGATGAATCGAACGAATCGGGCATCCTCGAGCCCGCTGCTCTCCTCCGCCGTCGCCGGCATCAGCACCTGCTGACTAAGGGTTACGTCCCTCGGGAAGCGGACCTCATACGCCGAGGCCACCAGCCTGCGCAGCCGTTCCACGGTGGCTGCGCCGCCGGGCCGGGCAAGCAAATCGTGGTGCGCCTCGACCAGCGCGCGCTCAAGCTGCACCCCGGTGAAGGTGTCCGGCAGGCTTGCCAACACGCTGTGGGCGAGCCCGCTGACGCGCCCTTGATCGGTGAGTACGGCACGTAGATGCTCCCTGCGCCAGTGCGCGCCAGCGGTCGTCCCGGCGACCACTGGGAGTGCCCGCGGCTGGAAGCTCCATAGCGCACCTGGCCCGGCGACAGCAGTACAAAAGCCCAGTGAGGACAGGTGCCC
>JBOGEK010000509.1:0-19205 GCA_050743645.1 Acidothermaceae bacterium | reverse complement strand
CGCGAGCGGTGCCCAGCATGGTGATGCCCACGTCGGGATCACGACGCCGCAGTGCCTGTGCGACGGCGAGCGCGGGTTCGACATGGCCGGCGGTTCCCCCGCCGGCAAGCACGACGTGCACGCCCAGTCACCGACCGCGATTCGACAGCTGCAGAGCCGACGCCGTGTTGTGCAAGCTGCGTCGCAACAGGTTCGGCCCACGGGCCGCCAGCGCCGCCGCAGCACCCGGCTCGTGACGGGCAAGCGACATCAACATTCCTAACGCGAACATGGTGAGGATCAGCGACGATCCTCCGGCGGAGATCAGTGGTAGCGGGATGCCAGTAATCGGAAGCAGCCCGATCACCGCGCCGATGTTGACCAGGGCCTGCACCATCAGCCAGGCCACGATCGCCGAGGCCGCCAGCCGTGAGAACGTGTCGCGGCTGCGCTGGGCAACCCTGATCCCGGCGTAGGCAAGCACCGCGAACAGCAACAGCACTCCCATGGTGCCAACCAAACCGAGTTCTTCGCCGATGATCGCGAAGATGAAGTCACTATGGGCTTCGGGCAGGTAGCCCCACTTCTCCCGGCTGCCTCCGAGACCGACGCCCCACCAGCCACCCGAGCCGAGCGCGTAGATGCCCTGGCCGCCTTGCCAGCCGCTGTTTTGCAGGTCCTTGAACGGATGGCCGAAGTTCAGCAGCCGCTGCATGCGGTAGGGCTGGCTGATCGCCAACAGCGTGACACCGAGTGCCACCGTCGTGACCAGGATGCCGAACAATCGGCCTGGCGCACCGGCGAACCACAGCAGCGCCAGCACGATCGCGATGATCACCATCGAGGTGCCGAGATCGTGCTCTTTCTCGATCAGCACGAGCACGAACAGCGTCACGGGCGCCAGCGGGATCAAGATGTGTCGGTAGCTGCCGAAGGTGCGGTGCTGATGCTTTCGGGCCATCAAGTCGGCGCCCCAGAGCAGCAAGCCCAGCTTGGCAAACTCCGACGGTTGGATCGTGAACGGGCCGCCGAAGTCGAGCCATCGCTGGGCACCGTTGACACTGACCCCGAGGCCGGGTATGAGCACCGCGAGCAGCAACACGACCGCGCCGAACAATGCGGGATACGCGAGCGCCCGAAAGACCTTGGCCGGAAGCCGGCTCGCGATCAGCAGCGCGGGCAACCCGATCGCAACCCACAGCGCCTGCTTCTCGACGATCGCGAACGAGACCTTCGAACCCTTTGATGTCACCTCGACATAGGACGACGACCACACCATCACCAGGCCGAACCCCACGAGCAAGGCGGTGCTGCCGAGCAGCAGGTAATAGGACGCGAGCGGGCGCCACAGCAGCGGTAGTGCCGTACGGTCTGGCGAATTCGGCCGAAGCGGCGTGACGGTTGCCGCCTTCGGGGGCGGGGCCGGCAGGTCTTGCGGTGCAGTTCGAACGCCCGAGCCAGTGCGGGCACCCGATCCTGTTTTGGCACCCGATCCCGTCTTGGTTTCTCCGGTGGACGCGGTCACTGCGCCGTCCTGGTGCGCTCACGCCGCCGTCCGACTGCGGCGACGAAAGCGTCGCCTCGGTGCTTGTAGTCGCGGAACATGTCCATCGACGCGGCGGCCGGCGCGAGCAGCACGACGTCGCCGGGCTTCGCCAACTCGGCGGCTTGTGCCACAACCCTGTCGAGGATCGAGTCGACGTCGGCCGCAGGGTTTTGCACGTTGCCAGTTTCGGACCCGACCACCTCGACGAGCGGGACATCGGGTGCGTGTCGCGCCATCGCGTCACGGATCTCGCCCCTGCACTCACCGAACAACACGACACCGCGCAACCGTGGTGCGGCAAGCGCGACGACTTCGTCGAACGGGATTCCCTTGCCGAGCCCCCCGGCGATCCACACGATCGAGTCGAAGGACGTGAGCGAGGCGGCTGCCGCATGCGGGCTGGTGGCCTTGGAATCGTCGAAGTAGCGCACCCCGTCGACCTCGCCGACGTGGGCGATTCGATGGCCGGCGGGGGTGAAATCACGCAGGCCTTGCGCTACGGCATCAGGCCGGACGCCGAAAGCCCGCGCCAACGCGGCCGCAGCCAACGCATTCGCCACGTTGTGCGGACCGGGCACGACGACGTCAGCGAGGCTTGCGACGTCAACCGCGTTGTGCTCCGGCCCGTCGACGAACGCCCGATCAACCAGCAGATCTTCGACGATGCCGACCTGATTCGGTCGCGGACTGGTCAACGTGAACGAGACTCGGCGGCCGGGCGCGCGGGCGAGCAATCGCATCGTCGCGGCGTCGTCGGCGTTGCCGACGGCGATGGTCTCGGCGTGCGCGAACGCCAGGCCCTTCGCGGCGCTGTATTGCTCGAACGAACCGCCCCACCAGTCGAGATGGTCGGGGGCGACGTTCAGCACTGCCGCGGCGTGCGGCGCGACGGATCGCGACCAGTGCAACTGGAAGCTGCCGAGCTCAACCGCGAGCACGTCGTACGGTCCGTTGACGAGTTCGACCAGCGCGGTGCCGATGTTGCCGGCCGACGCGGTGCGAAGGCCCGCCGCGCGAAGGATCGACTCGAGCATCAGCGTCGTTGTTGTCTTGCCGTCGGTGCCCGTAACGACCAGCCAGGCAGCAGCGTCGGGACGACGAAGCCGCCACGCCAACTCGGGCTCGCCCCAGACCGGCACGGCCCGGCCGGCGGCCGCCGCGAACAGCGGCATCTCGCGACGCCACCCCGGCGATGTGACGACCACGTCGACGTCGTCCGGCAACGTCTCGGCAGCACCGCCGCCCAGGCGCACCTCGGCGCCGAGCGCGCGCAACTCGACTGCCGCCTGTTGTTCGAGGTCGCCGGATCGCGCGTCAACGACGACGACCCGAGCGCCCAGTTCGCGTAGGACCTTCGCGCTCGCGACACCCGAAACGCCGATGCCTGCGACACAGGCGTGCAGGTGGACCCACGGTGCGCGATAGTCGGCGTCCGACCAGAAGAACGGTCCGCGCGCGGGCGGTGCGTCGTCGCGCGGCGTCATTGCACCGTCATGACTGCGTCGTGATCCACTCGGCGTAGAAGACGCCGAGTCCGAGCGCGACGGCAAGTGCGGCGATGATCCAGAACCGGATCACGATGGTGACCTCGGCCCAGCCCTTCAATTCGAAATGATGTTGCAACGGCGCCATTTTGAACACTCGTCGATGCGTCATCTTGAAGTAGCCGATCTGGATGATGCTCGACATCGTGATGACGACGAAAAGCCCACCGAGCACAGCGAGAAGCAACTCGGTATGCGTCATCACTGCCATGCCGGCGAGCGCGCCACCCAAGGCCAACGAACCGGTATCACCCATGAAAATCCTTGCCGGCGCGGCATTCCACCACAAGAAACCTGCACAGGCGCCAGCAAAGGCGGCGGCAACGATCGCGAGGTCGAACGGGTCGCGCACCGAGTAACACCCAGCGGCGGCCGGGAGCTTGGTCAAGCAGGCGTTGCGTCCCTGCCAGAACGTGATGATGACGAATGCCGCGAACACCATCGTCGATGCTCCGGTGGCGAGCCCGTCGAGTCCGTCGGTGAGGTTCACGCCGTTCGAGGTCGACGACACCATCACCAGCGCCCAGATAACGAAACCGACTGCCCCGAGGGTGACGGTTGAGTCGCGCACGAACGAGATGTGTGTCGACGCCGGATGAATGTGCGACACGTTCGGGAATTGCAGGGCCAGCACGCCGAAGGCGACCGCAACAATGGTCTGGCCGAGCAGCTTCGTGCGCGCCCGGAGTCCGAGATTTCGCTGCATGCGAATCTTGATGAAGTCGTCGAGAAAACCCACCAGACCAAGGCCTGTTGCGAGACCGCAGACCAAAAGTCCCGACGCGGTCGGACCTTTCGCGCTCATCATGTTGCCGGCCGCGTATCCCAGCAGCCCTGCCAGCAAGATGACCGTGCCGCCCATAGTGGGTGTTCCGCGCTTGGTGTGATGCGAGGTCGGACCGTCGTCGCGAATGAGCTGCCCGTAGCCGCGCTTGCGGAACAACGTGATCGCAAGCGGCGTGCCGAACAGCGAGACGATCAGCGAAATTGTCGCCGCAGCAAGGATTCCTTTCACGCGTCGGCTCCAACGCCCGCATCTGTACCGGTCGCCAACAATCGTTGCGCGACCTGCTGCAGATCGGCCGAACGTGACGCCTTCACGAGCACGACGTCGCCAGGTTCGAGCCTCGGCGCGAGAAAGGTCACCGCCTCGTCGGCCCCTGCCAAACACTCGATGTCGGACGACGAGAAGCCCCCACGCACCGCGCCGTCGGCGATCGCCGAAGCCGCCTGACCGACGACGACAAGGCGATCGACGCCGCCGGCAGCAACCGTCGCACCGGTATCGAAATGTTCTGCCTCAGAGTGCAATCCGAGTTCGGCCATCTCTCCGAGCACCGCCCAGGTGCGGCGAGCGCGCGGGCCGCTCCGGCCCATCGACGCTAGTGCAGCCAGCGCCGCCCGCATCGACTCAGGATTGGCGTTGTAGGCGTCGTTGACGATCGTGACGCCGTCCGGGCGGGTGGAGACCTCCATCCGCCAGTGGCTCAACGGTTCGGCCCGACCCAAAGCCTGCGCCGTCGCCTCTACCGACACGCCCAACTCGAGCGCCGCCGAGACGGCGGCCAGCGCGTTCGAGACGTGGTGCGCGCCGTGCAGCCCAAGCCGCACGTCCGCCGAGCCGGACGGCGTGTGCAGCCGGAATCGCGGCCGGGCCAGCTCGTCGAGCACGACGTCGCTGGCATGCACGTCGGCGCTCGGCGTCAGCCCGAAGGTGATCACCTGAGCCTGCGTACGGCTGCGCATAGCGGCGACGAGCGGGTCGTCGGCGTTGAGTACCGCGACACCGTCGGGCGCGAGCGCTTCGACCAGCTCGCCCTTTGCCTGTGCGACAACCTCGCGGCTGCCGAACTCGCCGATGTGGGCGGCTCCGACGTTGAGGACGACCCCGATGCGCGGCGTCGCGACCCCGCACAGGTAGGCGATGTGGCCGACACCGCGCGCGCTCATCTCCAGCACCAGAAACCGGGTGTCGGCGTCTGCGCGCAGCACCGTGAGCGGCACGCCGACCTCGGTGTTGAACGACCCGACGGGCGAGACGGTTGGGCCGGCGGCGCCCAAGACTTGGGCCAGTAGGTCTTTCGTCGACGTCTTGCCGCTAGATCCGGTGATCCCGACGACCGCGGCGTCGAGGCGGGCAAGGTAGCCACGCGCGAGCAGGCCGAGACCGAGCACCGTGTCGTCGACCAGCACGGAAGCCACGTCGACCGGACGGGAGGCGAGCACGGCGGCAGCGCCGGCTGCCACAGCCTGCGTGGCGAAGTCGTGGCCGTCGACGCGCGCGCCTCGCACGGCGACGAACAGCGCGCCGGTCGCGACGGCCCGCGAATCAGCGACCACGCAGCGATCGATCACGACGTCTTTGTCGGACGGCGATGCGAGTTGGCCGCCGCACAGTTTGGCGACTTCGGCCAGCGAAAGCGAGATCACGACGCCGCTCCGAACTCACCCGGCACGGCCGAAAATCCGAGCAGGCGCAGCTGCTCACGAACGACCGAACGGTCGTCGAACGGGTGCAGCACTCCGGCGATCTCCTGCCCTTGTTCGTGACCCTTGCCGGCGACGACAACGACGTCGCCTGGCCGCGCGACCCGCAGTGCCTCGGCGATGGCGATGTGACGCCAAACCTCCACGTGCACCTCGGCACGCTCGGTCGCCAAAACCTGCTCAGCGCCGGCGACGAGCGCGGCGAGGATCTGTTCGGGGTCTTCGCTGCGCGGATTGTCGCTGGTGAACACGGCGACGTCAGCGAGGCGCGCTGCCGCGGCTCCCATCAATGGCCGTTTGGCGACATCGCGGTCACCGCCGCAGCCCAGGACGATCAGAAGGCGGCCCGCCGTAGTCTCGCGCAGCGTCGTCCGCAAGGTCTCGAGCAGGGTGGTAACAGCTTGGGGGGTATGGGCGTAATCGACGAAGACGGCAAACGGCTGCCCGGCAACGATGGGTTCGAGCCGGCCGGGCACGCCGCGTAAGCCGGCAATACCGGCAGCCGCCGCCTCGGCCGGAATGCCGGCACTGACCAGCATTGCCAGCGCGCCGAGGCAATTCGCGACATTGAAATGGCCGGGCAGCGTTGTGGTCAGCTCGACCTCGACCCCGGGACCTCGTGCCACGAACCGCGAGCCCTGTGGCGCGACCACCACGTGAGACGCCCGCCAGTCGGCGTCGCGTCCGTCTGCAGAGTACGAAACGAGCTCGATCTTTGGATCGGCCAGCAGTCGTCGTCCGTGCTCGTCGTCGTTGTTAACCACTCCGCGAGGCGCGAACTCTGGGGTGAACAGCCGCGCCTTGGCGGCGAAGTAGTCGTCGAGGTCGGCGTGGAAGTCCAGGTGGTCTTGCGAGAGGTTGGTGAAGCCGACGACGTCGAAGGCGGTGCCGTCGACGCGGTGCAGCGCGAGCGCGTGACTGGATACCTCCATCGCCACCGCGCCCACTTCGTGCTCGACCATGAGCGCGAACAGCGTTTGCAGATCGCTCGCCTCCGGTGTGGTGCGCACGCTCGGCACCACCTGATCGCCGATGCGGGTCTCGATCGTGCCGATCAGACCCGTCGTTTCGGCTGCCGCTCGGAGCCCGGCCTCGATGAGATAGGCAGTCGTGGTCTTGCCGTTCGTGCCGGTGACACCAAGAACCTGAAGCTTCGTCGAGGGCTCGGCGTAGATCCACGACGCAACAGGCCCGAGCACGAGTCGTGGGTCGTCGACCACGACAGCCGCCATGCCGGTGCCGCTCACGTGGCCCGCGCCGGCTCGATCGGTCAAGCAGGCAACGGCACCCGCCTTTGCAGCCTCGGCCGCGAAGGTCGCGCCGTGCGCGCGCGCCCCTGGCAACGCAGCGTAAAGATCACCAGGTCGCACCAAGCGCGAATCATGCGTGACGCCCCCGAGGGTGCGTTCGCCGGGGCCAACGTCGGCGATCACGGCGCCGAGCCACGCTGCGAGTTCGCCAACCGACCGGCCCACGGCGATGCGCGGGCGTCGGGCGGCAACAGCGGGTTGTGACACGGGCTGCCACCCTACCGATCGGACGCCGGGCGACCGGCTGCGGCCGTCACGGGCTGGTGAGCTTCACGACCGGAGGCGTGGTGCCGGTCGGCGGGATCTTCTCTGTTTCGAGCGCGAACGACATGACGTCTTTGAAAACAGGCGCAGCAACGGTGCCGCCGTAGTGTCCGTTGATCGGGTTGTCGAGCACGACGAGCACGACAAGCTGCGGCTTGTCGGCGGGCGCGAAGCCGACGAACGACGCGGTGTAGCCGCGATAACAGCCACAGCTGCTGTCGACTCGCTGCGCGGTGCCGGTCTTGCCGGCCACCCGGTAGCCGTCGATGCGCGCCGCCGGCGCGGTGCCCTGGTCGGTGGTGACCGCCTCGAGCATGCTCTCGACCTGGGTCGCGGTGGACGCGCTCACCACGCGGGTCTGGGTGGGCGCGGCGGGAGCGGTGATCGATCCGTCCGACTGCACGTAGCCCTTCAGCAGGCTTGGCGTGACCCGCATGCCGCCGTTGGCGATGGTCGAGTAGACCGACGCGACCTGGAGCGCGTTCACCGAGATGCCCTGACCGAACGGAATTGTGTAACGCTGCGAGGCATTCCACTTACTTGGGTCATCGAGGATGCCCTGGCTCTCGCCGGGGAAGTTGAGCCCCGAGGCCTGTCCGAGGCCGAAGGCGCGCAAGTAGTCGTACAGCCGCGTGACGCCGACCTTCTCGGACGCCTCGATCGTGCCGATGTTGCTCGATTCGGCGAGCACGCCCGCGAGCGTCAGGTGCTCGTCGCCGTGGATCTCTGCGTCGTGAAACACCTCGCCCGCTCGTTCGAGCGTCGGAGGCACGTCGATCGGCGATTCCGGCCCGAGTACACCGGCGTCGATCGCCGCTGCCATGGTGATCACCTTGTTCGTGCTGCCCGGTTCGAAGACGTCAGACAGTGCCGCGTTACCGAGATTGGCGGCTGGTGTGCCGGCCAGGTGGTTTGGGTCGAACGTCGGGCTCGACGCCATCGCGAGAATCTCGCCGGTCTGCGGCTTCATGACGATGACGGTCCCGCCGGCAGCGCCGGTCGAGGCAACCGCCGAACTCAGTGCCTGCTGGGCTTTCCATTGGATGTTGGAGTCGAGGGTGAGCTCGATACCTTGACCGGCCACTGGCGCACTGCCCTTGTCGTGGCCGTCAGGAATGACGGCGCCGTTGTGACCGACCTGCACTGTCTGCGTGCCGTCTTTGCCCGCCAGCACCTTCTGGTCTTTCAACTCCAACCCACCGAGACCAGTGCCGTCGGTGCCGACAAAGCCCACCACATTGGCCGCAAGATCGCCGTTCGGGTACACCCGCTTCTTCGTCGTCACCGCAACCACGCCGGGGAGGCCGAGCTTCATCACGGCATCACCGACCGCCGGTGTGACGCCGCGCGCGAGGTAGACGAACTGACCTTTGCCGGTCAGATCCGTGGCCAGAGCCGAGCGATCGACGCCGAGCAACGGCGCGAGCTGGTACGCCATCGCGCCGGGGTTTGTGGTCGTCGCGGTTTGCGCGAGCAATGGGTCGGCGGTGATGTCGCGCGCGTCGACGGTTTCGGCCAGTGCGACACCGTTGCGGTCGACGATCGTGCCACGATCAGCCGGCAGGACGACGGTGTGCGCGTACTGCTTGTTGGCCTGGCTGGCATAGACCGACGAGTCGACGCCCTGTAACTGAAAGAGCCGTCCGGTGAAGACGATCATCACGAAAGCGATGACGAGCAGCGCCGCATGGAGCCGATGGGCAGGTCGACCGATACGGCCACCGAGTCGGCGGGGTCCCCGCGGCCCCCCCGGCCCGCGCCGACCCCGCTGACCGTACGAGCTGTGCGGCCGGCTCGACCGATACGGCCGGGTCGAGCTGTGCGGGCCATGTGGCCGACCCGCTCCGTGCGGCCGCGGCTGAGGTTGGGAAACCGGTGGGATCGAGCTGGCCGGTCGGGCAGTCACGGTTCGTGGCGAGTAGTTGGTCCGCGCCGCCGGTGCGCCGGAGCGGGCCCGGGTAGCAGATCGCGGCGCCGTCCGGGCCGTCGTTGCCCGCCGCGACACCTTTGGCTCGATCACCCGTGACCTCCAGACGGCGCTGACGTGCTCGGCTTGACCGAGGTCGTCGGCTTGACCGACGTCGTGGGCTTGACCGCCGTGCTCGGCTTGACTGACGTCGTGGGCTTCGCGGCGCTGCTCGCCTTCGGAGACACCGACGCCGATGGGCTTCCCGTCGGGCTCGACGTTGCGCTTGGGGTTGCGCTGGAGGTCGGAGCTGGCGGCGGGGGCGGCGCCGGGCGTACCCCCGGCTCGGCGACACCGACGACCTGGCCATTGGGTTTCTTGAAGACCGGTGCGGGGGCGGAAACCATGCCCATCGCCGCGGCCCGCGCGGCGAGCGCCGCGGGCGCTGACTCGGCCTCGATCTTTTGGTGCAACGCCTGGGTCTGCAGGTGCAATGCCGTTTGTTGTTGCTGGAGTTGGCGCAGCGTGAACGATCCTTGCGCGAGCCAGGTATTCAGCAGCAATACGGTCACCAAGCCCGCGCTGAGCAGCCCGGCGACGAGCAGTACGAACGGTGCACGGGCCGGCGTCTTGCGGGCAGGCACGACGCGCAGCGGGGGCGCTTGGCGAGGCGCTGCGGCCCGGTCGCGCGCAGCCGGGCCGCTCCGGGCACTAGGAGCCGTCGGCGCCTTTTGAGGGACGGGCGCCACTCGCGCGGGTGCGGCACTCATGCGGCTGTCCTGACCCGCTCGACCGCGCGCAGCCTCGCCGACGCAGCGCGCGAGTTTGCCGCAATTTCGGCGGCGTCGGGCTGTTCGGCGCCCCGGGTGAGCAGCCGCAGCCGAGGAGCGTGGTCTGGCAGCTCGACGGGGAGCCCGACGGGCGAAGTGCTCGCGGCCCCGGCGGTGAAGACGCGTTTGACGAGCCGATCCTCTAGCGACTGATACGACAAGACCGCGATGCGACCGCCCACCTCGATGGCCGCGACTGCCGCGGGAATCGCGCGTTCGAGGACGGCCAGTTCGGTATTGACCTCGATGCGCAGCGCCTGGAACGTGCGCTTCGCGGGGTGGCCGCCGGTGCGGCGGGTAGCCGCCGGGATCGCGTCGCGTACCAGTTCGGCGAGCCGTGCCGTCGAGGTGAGCGGACGACGTTGCCGTTCGCGCACGATCGCGTCGGCAACCCGGGAGGCGAATCGTTCCTCGCCGTACTGTCGCAACACGCGTCCGAGGTCGGCCGCCGAGTACGTGTTGACGACATCGGCCGCAGTCTGGCCAGTTGCGCGGTCCATACGCATGTCGAGCGGCGCGTCGTGGGCGTAGGAGAATCCGCGCTCGCTCTCGTCGAGCTGGAGCGACGAGACGCCGAGGTCGAACAAGATTGCGTCGGCGAACGCCAAGCCGAGTCGATCGAGCACGGCTGGGAGTTGGTCGTACACCGCGTGCACCAGCGTCGTGCGGTCGGCGAATGCGGACAGTCGCGCGGCGGCCAACGCGAGCGCGTCGTGGTCACGGTCGATCCCGACCAGGCGGGCCTGCGGATGCGCGTTCAACAGCGCCTCGGCGTGCCCGGCCATCCCGAGCGTCGCATCGACAAAGACCGCGCCCGGCGCCCGAAGAGCGGGTGCCAGCAATTCGAGCACCCTGCCAAGGAACACCGGCACGTGCCGCTGCGCCGGCCCGGCAGAAGCGGGCTGCTCGTCGTCCATCTACTTCTTCGACCCTTCGCGGTGCGACCTGGTGGCAGTACTGCTGGTGCTGGTGGTGCGAAGTGGAGCGGACCTCGTGCGTCGGGGTCCCCTGCCGCTCTCGATGGACCACTCGTTCGCCTGGCACCGGGGAAGGTGCGCCAGGAGAACGAGCGCTGTAACCGAGCGGCCGGAGGCCTCGTCGCGCGCGGTCCACGCGCTTGAGTGAGGGGGCGCGGCTGCGTGCGTCTGGCTCACAAGACTCCGGGCAACACCTCCTCTCCCAGCTCGGAAAATGCCGGCTCTTGAGCGGCGAGGTAGGTATCCCAGGCTTGTGAATCCCAGATCTCGACCCGGGTGTTGGCGCCGATGACGGCGCAGTCGCGGGTCAGCCCTGCGTAGTCGCGCAGCGCCGACGGGATCGTGATTCGGCCCTGCTTGTCGGGCACCTCATCGGAGGCGCTGGCGAAGAACACCCGGGAGTAGTCGCGCACCGCCTTTGCCGTCACCGGGGCAGTTCGCAATGCCTCCGTCAACCGGCCGAACTCCGAGGTCGGAAAGACGTAGAGGCAGCGCTCCTGGCCCTTCGTGATCACGAGGCCCTCCGCAAGCTCGTCACGAAACTTCGCCGGGAGAAAGAGGCGGCCCTTCTCGTCGAGCCGCGGGGCATGCGTTCCGAGGAACACGACGACCCACCTCCCGGCTCCACGTAGCTGGCCGGACGAGCACTGCTGCGCCCTCGTCCTCCACTGCGCGCCACCATACTCCACTCTCCCCCACTTTCAAGCTTCTTCGTGCGATCGGTGCTCCCGGCTACTCCACGAGCCGAACCGAGGACGCCGTCCGCGCGTTGGGGTGCATATGCGCGGGCAGCTGCACTTCGCTTGCTGCGCAGGCGAAAATCAGCTGGACTGTCGACCAGCCGAACTCGCCGAAAGCTCGTCGTCCGACGCCTGACCTGAGACACTCAGGCGAGACCAGTGGCAGGTACGCTGCATGACCCAACGAGACGCTCTCGCCGCCCGCGGGTTCACCCCCAGAGCCGAGGTCGTCGACGACCCGACGGGGCACGGCTGCGTCGCGATTAGCTAGGAGGACGGGGTGGCAGCGTTTCCCGAGACCGAGGGGGCGGATCTCAAGGAGGTCGCCAAGACGGGCCGGCAGATCTGTGAGGCGATCGAGCGCGTCATCGAGGGCAAGCCCGACGTGATCCGACTGGCCGTGACCGTGTTGCTGGCCGAAGGTCACCTACTGATCGAAGATGTGCCTGGCGTCGGCAAGACGATGCTCGCGAAGGCCCTTGCCAAGGCGATCGACTGCACCGTGCGCCGCATTCAGTTCACGCCCGACCTGTTGCCGAGCGACATCACCGGTGTCTCTGTGTTCAGCCAGGAGACTCGCGACTTCGAGTTCAAGCCCGGGCCGGTGTTCGCCAACATCGTCGTCGGCGACGAGATCAACCGCGCCTCGCCCAAAACCCAGTCGGCGCTACTCGAAAGCATGGAAGAGCGGCAGGCCACGGTCGACGGCCACACCTACAAACTGGCCGCGCCCTTTATGGTGGTCGCGACGCAGAACCCGATTGAAATGGAAGGCACGTACCCGCTGCCCGAAGCACAGCGCGACCGCTTCACCGCACGGCTTTCGATGGGCTACCCGGCGGCCGCAGCCGAATACGAAATGCTCGACGCGCAGACCACCCGCGATCCACTCGATGACCTGGTCGCCGTCGCCGATGGCGTCGAGGTCGCCCGCGCGATCGATCTGGTTCGTAGCGTCTACGTCGCTCCCGACGTCCGCAGATACACCGTCGAGCTCATCGGGGCCACTCGCAACTCCGCCGAGCTGCGGCTCGGCGCCTCGCCGCGCGCCTCGATCCATCTCATGCGTTCAGCCCGCGCGGCCGCTGCCCTCGACGATCGCGACTACGTGCTCCCCGACGACATCCGGGCGCTGACCCAGCCGGTGCTCGCGCACCGGCTGATTCCCACGCCCGAAGCCCAGATCTCGCGACGAACGCCGTTCGACATCCTGGCCGACATCGTGGCACGAGTCCCCGTTCCGTCGCCCAGCGCGCGCCCCAGGAGCGCGGGTATCTGATGCGGGCCGCCCTGTCGGGATTGACGACGCGGGGGCGGTCTTTCATGGCCGCCGGCCTCGCCGCCTGCGCATGCGGGCTGGTGCTCGGCGAGGCCGACCTGCTGCGGGTGGGCGTCTTTTTGTGCGCATTGCCGCTCGCCACCGCCGTGGTCGTCGCCCGCACCCGGTATCGCCTGTCGTCTAGCCGCCGTGTCGAACCGCCGCGAGTGGCGGTCGGCGAAAATGCCGAGGTCGTCATCAAGCTCGAGAACCTGTCTCGGGTGTCCACCGGCGTATTACTGCTCGAAGACCGGTTGCCCTACAGCCTCGGCGGCCGTCCGCGGTTCGTCGTCGGACGTATCGAATCTCTCGGCGTGCGCGAGGTGCGCTACCCGGTGCGAAGCGACGTCCGTGGTCGCTACACCGTCGGCCCGCTGTCGCTTCGATTCGCCGACCTGTTCGGGCTCGTCGAGCTCACCCGTTCTTTCACCAGCACCGACGCCGTCATCGTGACGCCGCCCGTTGTCACGCTGCCACCGGTGCAACTCGGCGGCGACTGGGCCGGCGGTGGCGACAGCCATTCGCGATCGATCTCGACCATGGGCGACGACGACGTCACTACCCGCGAATACCGCCACGGCGACGACCTGCGCCGGGTGCACTGGCGCTCGACCGCCCGCTACGGCGAGTTGATGGTCAGGCGTGAAGAGCAGCCGTGGCAAAACCGCGGCGTGCTGTTCCTCGACACCCGGATCGACGCCCACCGCGGCGACGGACCTGCCTCGTCGTTCGAGTGGGCAGTGGCGGCCACGGCATCCGTCGGCGCGCACCTCGCACGTCAGGGCTACGGCCTGCGGCTGGTCACCGACGTCGGCGAAGATGTCTCCGGCTACTCCTTCGACGCGATGACCGGCACGCCGTTCGAAGGGCTGTTACTCGATCGACTCGCGCTGGTCAACGCATCGTCGGGTCGTGATCTCACGCCGGGTTTCACCAGCATCAGGCGCGGGGGCGGCGAAGGCTTGGTGATCGCGGTCCTCGGTGCCCTCACCGATGCCGACCTCGAGGCGTGCGCACGATTTCGCCATCACGCCTCCGCGTGTATTGCGATCCTGCTCGACGCGGCGACCTGGAGTTCGGCGCCCATGACCGGCCGCAGCCATTCCGAAGCGCACGCCCTGCTGGTGAGTTCGGGGTGGCGGGTCATTCCGGCAGCGGCGCGCAGCGACCTCCGTTCGTTGTGGAGCGGCGCCTCAGCCACGTCGACGTTTGCGGCGATGCGATGAACCCGCGCACCCGCATCACCGTCTTCGCCAGCCTGGCGACGCTACTCGGATCATTGAGTCTGCTGCCGATTTACCAGACGTACGGCTGGATCCCGAGAGTCGTCCTCATCATCGCGACGGTCGCGGTGATCTCGCTGCTCGCGAATCGGGTGCGCGCGCTCGTCGTCGTCGCACCCGTGCTGATGGTCGCCGGCGTCACGATGATGGTCACGTTGCTTTACGCCCATCAGGTCGCGCCGCTCGGCTTCTTGCCAGGCCCGGCCGCACTGCGGCTGCTGCATCAGACGTTGTCAGACGGATTCAGCGACACCACCCAGCTCGCCGCACCAGTCGCCATCACTCGCGGCCTCAGCCTGATGACGACCGGCGGCATCGGACTCGTGGCCGTCGTCGTCGAGACACTTGCCACCGGGCTGCGCCGGCCCGCCGTCGCCGGGCTTCCGTTGCTCGCGATTTTTACCGTGCCTGCAGCGATTTTGAGCGACGGCGTGGGCTGGCAGCCGTTCGTCTTCGGCGCCGCCGGCTACCTGGCCCTGCTGCTCGCCGAGGGCCGCGATCGGATCACTCGCTGGGGTCGGCCGGTGCGGGCGCAGCGCAAGCCCAACGCGGCCGCGTCGCCATTCGCGCCGCCCGGACGCCCTCGCTCCGCGACGCCCGGGTCAAGCTCCGCGGCCTTCGCTACGGCCGGTCGCGCTCAGGGGCGTCCCGTCATCGCGACCAACCAGTTGACGCAGGTCGGACGACGAGTGGGCGCGGCAGCGATCGGCGTCGCAATCGTCGTGCCGGTCATCATTCCTGGGCTGCATTCCGGATGGTTCGGAACCCATCACACCAATGGCGCCGGCGGCCTTGGCGGCGACGGTTCGGGCACGAGCATCAATCCGATCGTGTCCATGCGTCGTGACCTCAACCAGACGACGCCGGTCGCGCTGTTCACCTACACGACCACCGGGACCCCCCAATACCTACGCATGCTGACCCTCGACAAGTTCGACGGAACGCAGTGGACGCCCGCGCAGACGACCTCGCCCAACGACCTCGATGCAGGCAAGCAAATTCCGACCCCCGCCGGCGTCACACTCAAGCCGTCGCAGCAGGTCACCACCGAGGTCACTGTCGACCAACTCAAGGAGCCGTACCTGCCGGTGCCGATGGTGCCGACCACGGTGAAAGCGCACGGCGACTGGCTCTACAACCCGCTGACGTCGGTCGTCTACTCCAAGCACAGCAGCACAGTTCGGCTGAAGTACGACGTGACGAACGACGTTTATGACCCGGCCGAATCGGTGCTGAATTCGATTGTGAACGACCCGAGCAACCCGGCGATCAGTCCGTACCTCACCGTTCCCGCCCATCTTCCTGCCGCGATCCAGGCACAGGCCTACAACGTGGTGGCGCTCGCGCATGCCACGACGCCGTACCAAAAGGCGGTCGCCTTGCAGACCTGGTTCCAGAGCAACTTCATCTATGACCTCAGCGCGAAGTCGGGTAGCGATGCCAGTGCGTTGGTGTCGTTCCTGCAAGACCGAACCGGTTATTGCGAGCAGTTCGCCGCGACGATGGCGCTGATGGCTCGCATGGAAGGTATCCCGTCGCGCGTCGACGTCGGCTTCACGCCCGGGAGCAAGGTGCCGGCCACGAACACCTACCTCGTGACGACGGCAGACGCACACGCCTGGCCTGAGCTGTACTTCACCGGCGTGGGCTGGCTGCGGTTCGAACCCACGCCGCGGTCTGACGGCCAGACGACCGAACCGACGTACAGCACGACGACCGGGACGACGACCTCAACAGGCCCGAGCCCGACGGCAAAGTCGACGTTTCGGCCAGGTGGCGCCGTCGCGTCGCCCGGCGTCGGAGGGGGCCACATTCCGGTCGGTCCCGCAACCGGCAGCTCGGGTTCGTCGGGCGGCCACTTGCCGATCGGGTGGTTCGTCGTCTTGTTCTTGTTGCTATTGGCCGGGTTGAGTGCGCCTGCGGTGCGGACGATCGGACGACGGCGCCGTTGGGCGGCCGCGGGCGATCCGGCCGGCCGAGCCCATGCGGCATGGGATGAACTAGCCGACGACCTGCGCGACCTCAATCTCGAATGGCACGGCGCGACCGACACCCCGCGACGGGCGTCGGCGGCCCTGCTCGCTACCCGCAGGCTGAACTACGACACCGGCGCGCAGCAAGCGTTAGTTCGGCTTGCGCGGGCAGAAGAACTCGCCCGTTACGCGAGTCCGAGGTCCGCCCACCTCGGCGATGCCGATCCGCGAGCCGACGAGCTGCGCGTGCGACGCGCATTATTCGATTCGGTGCCACGGTCGCGTCGGCTTCGTGCGCGGATTGCCCCGCCGTCGACCGGACGCTTCTTCGCAACAATCGCAAACGACTTCGCCGACAACGTGCGCAGCTCGTTGAGGCGAGCAAGCGACGCCGCCCTTGCGAAGCTGCCGGCGCGCTAAGCCCTTGCGAAGCTGCCGGCGCTAGCTCATTGCTCGCGGCGGCGATTCCAGCGATCTTCGAATCGCTGAATAAGTGGCCGCTTCGGGTCGGCGCCTCGCACGGAATGCGGTGCCCGAAATCGCGAGCGGCCGCCGGTCGGTGCAGCCACAGCAGGCGTCGCCTGCTCGGGCCGCTCGACACCGCGACGCCACGTCGCGACCCCATAGACGACCGCGAGCAGCGCAATCAGGAAGGCAGCAAAGGTGATTTGGATGTACCCGACCGCGATTCCGACTGGTAACAACGCGAGGCCGAGAACGAAGCCGATGACAGCGCGGGCGTAGCGTCGCCGCTGGCGAGTTCGGGGATCGATGCCCCTAACAGTTGCGGCGAACTTCGGGTCATCGGCATAGAGCGATCGCTCGATCTGCTCGAGCACACGCTGCTCGTGCTCCGAGAGCGGCACCGTGCCCTCCCAACGCCATCGCCACCACGCGCCTGTTGCGTGGCGCGTGACCGGTATTACCGACCAACGACCTGACCCAAAACGATCTAACTGCTGCGACCTAACTGCTACTACGCATCGACGAGCCGTACGGGTCGAGCCAGCTCCCGCGAATCGCCGGACGGATCGATGGTTGCACTTTCAGGATACGAGCCAGCAGGTTACGGCGGAAGCTGCCTGGAAAACTGCGCCACAATGCCGGTCGCCAACTGATGCGAAACCATCTCCAACGGGTCGTCACAAGACCTAACTCCTTATCGGCTACCCGGTTGCGTTCTGGAGAATCCACCGGAACTCATCGCACCTGGTCTAGCTCGAGCGATCGGGCTGGCGGGCAAGTACATGAAGCTGGGTCGCGATCTCGCGCAAGGCCGGCACTTCGGCTGCTTCGAGCTCGACCGCCATCAATGCATCGACGGACTGGGGGTCGACGTCGAAGAGGCTGCCAGGGACGACGTCGGCGAAAACCCGAGACCCGTGCGCACCAACGACGACGAGCCCAGCGGCCGTGACCAAGGTCTCAAGATCGTGCAACGAGAACCGGCGCGGCACCGGATCGTTGGCGCCGTAACGTCCGAGCGGATCGCGCAATGCGTGGAGCGCTTCATCGAACCGCCCTGCCACGGCCCGATGCAAAACGGCTGCGATCCGATTGGCGGCGACCAAGCTCACGATGCCACCCGGACGCAACGAGCCTGCCACGGCTTGTAGAACGGCGGCGGCATCGTCGACCATTTCGATGACGCTGTGGCAGATGACCATGTCGAAGGTGTCGGAACCGATGACCTCGGTCAGCCGAGCGGCGTCGCCTTGGACGCCACGGACGAAGTCGGTCACGCCGGAGTCAGTGGCTCGGCGTTCTAGCGCCGCGAGTGAATCAGGACTTGAATCGACGACGGTGACACGGTGACCGAGCACGGCGATCGGAACCGCGAAGCCGCCGGTACCGCCGCCGACGTCGAGGACATCGAGCTGCTGCTCACCGGTCGTCGCGCTCAGATCGTTGAGGGTCTGCCGGACGCTGTGCCAGACAACGGCATTTCGCACCGACCCGCGCACCCTCAGCCGATCAGCCATCGCCTCTGTCCCGCCTCGCAAATCGAGGTGCCGTTGGTCGAGATGCCGTGTCGTCGATCTGTCTCATCGATCGATGAGCGGAACACTACCCGGCATCGAAGATCACAACGTGTTCAACAAAATCTCGACTGTGGCACGACAGCAACGCGTTTTGGCTCCGGGCGCGCCAGGTCGAGCCTCGGTCAGCTGGCTCGAACCTCTAATGCGAGAGCGGATTGATGGGCGACCCCTAGCGTCGTCTCGACCAGGGCTAGAAAGATCTCGACGTCGCGCAGCAGATCGTCGGCGTCGCGGGCAGTAACGGCACCTTCGATACCCGCCTCGGCTGCGGCACGCTTGGCCGCGCCGGCCGAGAAGAAGGCCGCCCATTCGGCGAGTTCGGGAGCAACATCAGCCAGCAGCGCCCAGGCGTTGCGCGGGCGACTTCGACGGCTGCTTGACAACTCGGGGCGAGTCTTGGCTGCCAGGACGGCGGCGGCGCACCGTAATGCGGCGAGGTGGGCGTTGGCATAACGCTCGGCGGGCCGTGAGCTGATGGCCGCCTCAAGCAGCCCATGTCGCGCGCTCGCGAGCAGGTTGGACGCCGGCCCATGCACTCGATGCGCCGGACCGAGCACAGCATCGTGACGAATTCTCGTGATCGCCATCAGGCACCTCTTTCGGCGTTGCTCGATACCTAGCCGGTTCGACGGACGAAATCGGCGCCTGGACCTCGGCGGGTCGAGGACCTCGGCCCAGGCAGCCGATGACGTTTCCGAGATCGAAGACCCCACTTCGACACTTCGGACCATCTCCCCCGTTCGAACGTATGTTCGAACATCGCCAAGATTAGGCCGCGCTGGCCCGAGGCGTCAAGCCTGTTTCACCTGAAGTCGCGGGACGTCTTCTTCACTGCCATCGGCAGCCGTTCGAGCCGATCAGCGATCACGTTGACGACGCCTTGTTCACGTTCGAGCCGACCTCGCACCAGCAGGGCAGCCGCCGCGCGCGCGGTGCGGCGATACCGGGTCCAGAGCCCCTTCGAGCAGACGACGTTGACCATGCCCGTCTCGTCTTCGAGGTTGAG
>JBOGEK010000508.1:0-14543 GCA_050743645.1 Acidothermaceae bacterium | reverse complement strand
GGCTGGCAAACCTGGCAAACCATCCCCGCCAACATCACCGCCACCACCGGCACCCACACCGTCTACCTGAAGTTCACCACCGGCTCCGGGCAAGACTTCGTCAACATCAACTGGTTCACCTTCAGCTAACTCAGCAGCTGAATACCTGACCGAGACCGCAACACCGAGTGGTCACTAACGCACGCGACACGCCGCGACGCGTTTAGTGCGTTAGTGACCACTCGCCGCACGCGAGCAGGAGTAGGAGGGAGGCTGAGATCGATCACCGATCTGTGCGGCCGGCGAGCACTTCGGCAGCGGCTTGAATGTTGACCCGCCCCGCGCCGAAGGCACACACGCTCGCACCGGTGGCCAACGTTTCGTCGTCGGGCATGCCGATCGCGACGAGCACCGTCTCGGGACGCGCCCCCAAGAATGCGTTGACCCATTCACGTTGCCACGGCCGCCGATATGCGTCGCGGACGACGAGAACTGCGGCGCTGCCACCCAATGAACCAAGCACGTCGTCGACGCTCGAACCACCTTCGGTGACCGCGATTTCTCCAGCCACCAGGTCGAATTCGCGCAACTGTTCGGTGAGGCTCCAATGCGCCTCACCGACCGCGAGGTTGGCCGGTGCCGAGACGTTCACGACCGTCGCGGGCCCGGCAAGGGCCACGGTCCCGACGGCACGAACCGCACCGCGCGCGGCGACAAGTCCGACCGACTGGTCGATCGCGCGACCCGCGCCAGCCGACGTCTGTGCCGCAGGCGCCGCCCAGGCCCGCAGTTTTTCGACCCGGGCAGCCGCGGCCTCGAGCACTTTCACGTCGAGCGATCCATCACGAATGGCCTCGGCGATGCCCGCCCGAATATCGGCGCAATAATCCTCGCCGTCGACAGAACCGAGCAGCAGTAGGTCGGCTCCGGCGACGAACGCCCGCACCGCTGCGCCCGCGATTCCGTACGGTCCGGCGACGGCCTGCATGTCGAGCGCGTCAGTGATCAGAACGCCTTCGTAGCCGAGCTCTTCGCGAAGCAAGTTATGCAAGATGCGCCGGCTCAACGTGCCCGGCTGTTCGTCGTCCAATGCCTTGAAAACGATGTGGGCGGTCATGATGCTCGTGGTGCCGGCTTCGATGGCGGCCGCGAACGGCGGCAATTCGCGGCGCCTGAAGGTGTCGAGGTCGGCGTCGATCACGGGCAGCGCGTGGTGCGAGTCGGCCACAGTCGCGCCGTGGCCCGGAAAATGCTTGGCAGAGGTGGCAATTCCGGCGTCCTGCATGCCCTTGATGTAGGCGACTGCGTGCGCGGCAACCCGCGACGGATCGGCGCCGAAGGAGCGCACGCCGATCACCGGGTTCTTTGGGTCGCTGTTCACGTCGACCGAGGGCGCCAGGTTGTAGTTGACTCCGTTGGCGACGAGGTCGGCCGCGATTGACGAGGCAACCGAGTAGGTGAGGTCGACGTCGTCGACGACGCCAAGCGCTAGGTTGCCCGGATATGCGCTGCCACGCAGGTAATCGAGCCGCGTGACGTCACCGCCTTCTTCATCGATGGCGACCAGTGCGTCGGGCGCGGTCTCGCGAATCGACGTCGCGATGCGGGCCGTCGCACCGTCGTCGACAAGGTTGGTGCCGTAGATCGCGATACCCGAAAGCCCGTTCTGCAGCGCGTCGTGCACCCACTCCGGAGGCACGTCACCGCCGGCGAAGGCTGGCAGTAGGCAAGAATTCACCAAACGGTCGATCTCACTCACGGCCGGCTCCTCGTTGAAGGCAAGGTGACAGAGGTCTAGACCTTTGACGGTCTGCCGAGAGCATACAACGGCCACGACGCCGAAAACGCCCGAACGACAGACGTCACACTCGGCTAGCGTGACGTGCCACTACCTCGTATTGAAAGGCGCTCACGTGCCCGCCGAATCCATCGTTGGCCGATTGCGCGCGGCCGGTTGCGTGTTCGCCGAAGAAGAGGCACAGGCGCTTACCGACTCTGCAACGACGCCAGCAGGACTGGCCGAAATGGTGAGCCGCCGCGTAGCCGGCGAACCACTTGAACAGGTGCTCGGCTGGGCCGACTTTGCAGGCCTTCGCATCGTCGTCGAGCCCGGGGTCTTCGTGCCGCGTCGCCGCACCGAGTTCCTGGTTCGCCAGGTTGTCGCACTGCTGAGAACTCCGTCGGTGGTGCTCGATTTGTGTTGCGGCACAGGCGCGATCGGTGCCGCTGTCATGAACATGACGGCCAGTAGCGCGGACGTTGAGTTGCACGCGTCCGACCTCGATGCCGCTGCCGTTCGGTGCGCGAAGACCAACATCGGGCGAGGTCAGGTCTACCAAGGCGACCTCTTCGATCCGTTGCCGCCGACACTGCGTGGCCGGGTCGATCTACTCGTCGCCAACACGCCTTACGTGCCAACGAAAGAGATCAACTATCTACCTGCCGAGGCCCGCGATCACGAGCCGCGAACCGCACTCGACGGCGGGGCCGACGGCCTCGACGTGCAACGACGCGTTGCGGCTGAGGCCGGAGCCTGGCTCGCGCCCGGCGGCCACCTGCTGGTGGAGACGAGCGAACGACAAGCGGCCACGGCGCGAGACATCTTTGCCGCCAACGGATTGCGACCGACCATCGTCAGCGACGAGGAGCTCGGCGCAACGGTCGTGATCGGAACGCGCGACGACGACGAGCAGGAAACCCGACCGTGCTGATCGCGACCGCTCAGTAGCGGAAGCGGCCGACCACCGTGGCGAGCTCGTCGGCCGTGCGGTGCACGTCGACCGAAGCTTCCTGGGTGTCGCCGACGCTGCTTGCCGTCGACAGCGCGGCCGCGGCGACGCTGACGATCGTCGAGGCGATGTTGCCCGAGGCCGATGCTGCTTCAGCGATTGAACGGGTCATCTCGTTGCTGCTCGCGGTCTGCTCTTCGACCGCGCCGGCGATCGTCGATTGGAAGTCGTTGATGCGGTCGACGACCGTGCCGATGTCGCGGATCATGGTGACCGCTTCGGCGGCGTCCGACTGGATCGCTTCGATCATCTTGGCGATGTCCTCGGTGGCGCGCGAGGTGGCGTGGGCGAGGTCCTTGACCTCACCGGCGACGACCGCGAAGCCCTTGCCGGCGTCACCGGCCCGAGCGGCTTCGATAGTGGCGTTGAGCGCGAGCAGGTTCGTCTGCTGAGCGATCGAGGTGATCACCTTCAAGATGTTGCCGATCTCGGCCGAGCTCTCGCCGAGCTTGGCGACCGTGCCGTTGGCCCGGTTGGCCGTGCCGGCCGCCTCGGCAGCGATGCTCGCGGCTCGGGCGGCGTTGTCGGCAATGTCGCGGATCGCGACTTCCATCTGCTCGGAGCCGGTGGCCGCGCTGACGACGCTCATGCTCACCTGATCGGCAGCGAACGAGACGACCGTCGACTCATCTGACGCGTTCTCGGCACTGTTCGAGAGACGACCTGCCGTGTCGCGAAGCTTCGCCGACGTCGACGAGAGCGTGTGCACGCCGGTTGTCACCGCGAAGAACGCGTCCGCAGCGCTGTCGAGCATGGTGTTGAGGGCGCGGGCCATCTCGCCGAACTCGTCGGCGCGGCGGCTGCCCGCGAGGCGAAGACGGAGGTTGCCGTCGGCGGCCGACTTCAAGACCACGACGGCCTGATGCACGGGTCGGACGACGGCCACCGTGAGCCGCCAGGCAGCGATGGCGCCGAAGGCGACGCCGACGATGAGAGCTACCCACGCTTCGTTGCGCAGGTGCGCGGTGGTCGACGCGGAGTGACCCGCCGAGCTGATGACCAGCAGCAGGCCGACGACGAACGGCACGGCCATGCCACCGAACCCGATCACGAAACGGGCGCGCAGGGACAACCGGCGGCTGACATTCAGCAGCAGCAGGCGGGCGGTCGAGTACGGGCGGTCGAGCCAGCGAGGCATCCGTATCCCCATGAGTTCGCGGTCTGAGTCCGTGCGAAACCTGTTCAGGTCTCACGGTCTCTTCGGCGTTTACGGCGAGAAACTAAGCATCGGATTCGACAGATGCCGCAGGGGTTACGTCGTCCGGCCGGGTGCTTCTCGGCGATCGGCGTAGTCACGCCGCGCCTGCTGCCTCGGCTTGTGATGCTCGGCTTGTGGTGCTCGGGCGTTCCTCAGGCGAGCAGCGGCTCAACCTCTTTGGCAAAGAACGTGAAGAATTCGTCCTGGTCTGGGCCGATTTGCTGAACGTACAGCTCATCGAAGCCCGCGTCGGCATAATTGCGGATCATCTCGACGTAGGGCTGCGGGTCGGGACCGCAAGGCACGGTCTCGCCCACCATCTCGGGGGTCACCAGCTGGCTGGCCTGCTCGAAGTGTTCGGGCGTCGGGAGCAGCTGCGCGAGTTCGCCCGGTAGCTCCTCGTTGGCCCAGAGCCGGTGCGCGGTTTCGACGCCTTGCTCTTTCGTGGGCGCCCAGCAGAACTTGGTGCCCGCGCCCATCGGCTTCCCGGTGCCGCCGCCAACCCTGAACGCTTTGACCAGCGCGCGATCCGGCTTGGTGTTGATGAAACCATCGGCTATGCGCCCGGCGAGGGTGGCCGACGCCGTCCCGAATCCCGACATGTAAATAGGAACAGGTTGTTCTGGGAGCGTATAGAGCCTTGCGTGCTCAACCTCGTAATGATCACCAACGTGATGGACGACGTCGCCGGTGAACAGCTCGCGGATCACCTCGATCGCCTCTTCGAGCATGTCGAGCCGGACGTCGGCGCTCGGCCAGTTGTCACCAAAGATCGTTTCGTTGAGCGCCTCGCCGCTGCCGACTCCGAGCGTGAACCTGCCCTCGCCGAGCGCCCCGGCGGTCGCCGCGGCTTGGGCGATGATCGCCGGATGGATGCGCACTGTCGGACAGGTGACCGCAGTGGTGACGTGAAGATCGGTCGCCTGCATGATCGCGCCGATCGTCGTCCAAACGAACGGGCTTTCGCCTTGCTCGTCGTTCCACGGATGGAAATGGTCGGAGATCCAAATGCCAGACATTCCGTGATCTTCGGCTAGCCTGGCCTGCCGTACGAGCTCACGCGGCGCGAACTCCTCACTCGACAGGAAGTACCCGATGCGCATGGCCGCCTCCGCGATGTGATCTATTTGCTTAGGTCAGCGGGTCGAAGCTCCGATGCCCGGTGCATCAAGCAACAAACGGCGATGAGCATGCAGACGCCTAACGCGACACGCCCGGACCGATAGTTAAGGCGTTTGAGTAAGGGCAAGTTCGGCGAAGTTTGTACAGTCAAGCGGCGGTTGCAGCACGCAGTTCGAAGAACGGGCGTGGAGTTAGGGAGGCACGAATGGGCGCAGGTCTGGCCCAAATCGGCATACTCGTGGTTCTCACCGTGATCGGCCTGCCACTGTTCTTCTTCGGCCTGATGGCCGCACTCGACCGCTTCGAAAAATCCTTGTCGGCCGCGCCACGCACCGTGATGCCTGTCTCGCCCGTTGCGGTAGAGCCCGTGTCTGTCGTCGAGCCGGGCGCCGCAGTGCTCACGTTGCCGACCGGCCCCGTTGTTGCCCCGGCTGCCGCGGCAACCGCGTCCGCTGGTGCCAAACCAGCCCCCGCAATCTGACGCCGAGCGCGGCAATTACCGGTTTGGACCAACCTTCGTTCCCTATTTGGACCAAGATCCATTCTGGACCATCTGCCGCGCCTGCCACGCCGCAGAAACTCAGCTCGAACCGCCCGCAAACGCGATCTGGATTCCGCCGTTGCCGGTATGCGCGCTGATCTTCGAGCTGGACGACGGGTCGTTGGGCACGTCAACCTGGGTGCCGCCGTTGCCGGTTGTCGCCGATACGGCGTACGGCCCGGTTCGCTGCGGAACGGTCAGCCCGATACCGCCGTCGCCGGTCTGCACAGTTGCGTTCTTCGGCGCGACGATCCACTCCAGATGAACTCCCCCGTTGCCGGTGCTCGCCTGCACTGACGTCGACCGCAATCGGGTGGCCCCGACCCCGCCGTCGCCGGTGTGCGCGACGATGTCGCCGCTCACGTTGTCGAGTGAGATCCCGCCATTGCCTACATCGAGCGAGAGCGCGCCCGTGACGTCGGCAACGGACACGTGGCCATCGCCTGTGTGCAGCACGAGCTGTGCCGATGCGGGGACAGTCAGCGTGTAATTGATTTCGCAGTTGTTGGCGAAGATTCCGCTCGGGCACTTGGCGTTCAGCTGCACGCCGCCATCGGCCGTCGTGGCCGTGACCGTCGGCCTTTTCAGCTGATAATGCTCGGTGTACGAAACGGCCACCTGCGATCCGCCGCCGGTCACCACGTGCACATAACCAGCCGATGCATGCAGCGAGATTTCTCCACCATTCCACGCGTAGCTCGCTTCGTGGTGCTCACTCGTCTGAGAGAATTGACCGACCATGCTGAACGCGCCCCATCCAGCGGCCGCTAACACGAACGGAATCCCTACCAGCAAGGCGGTTACCCGACCACTTGTCGCAATCATGGCTCGCCCTCAGCTTTCGAGATAACGCAGGACGGCGAGCACCCTGCGATGGTCGGTGTCGGCGGGCAGCAGGTCGAGCTTTGTGAAGATGCTGCTGACGTGCTTTTCGATCGCACCCTCGCCGACGACGAGCTGCGACGCGATAGCAGCATTTGAGCGGCCTTCGGCCATCAACCCAAGCACTTCCTTCTCCCGCGCGGTCAGCTTGTCCAACGGATGCGATCGCCTACTACGAGCCAACAGTTGTGCCACCACCTCGGGGTCGAGAACCGTGCCACCCGCAGCCACTCTGTTCAGCGCGTCGACGAACTCGACGACATCAGCCACCCGATCCTTCAGCAGGTAACCGACACCGCGCGTCTCACCTGCCAGCAACTCAGTTGCATAACGCTCCTCGACGTATTGCGAGAACACCAGCACTGCGACGCCCGGCCATTGATTTCGGACGACGAGGGCAGCGCGCAAGCCCTCGTCGGTGTGCGTCGGTGGCATCCGAACATCGAGCACGACGACATCGGGCCGGTACTCGTCGACCGCTCGAAGTGCTGTCTCGCCGTCAGGCACGGCGGCGACGACGTCGAAACCCGATTCACTCAGCAGTCGGGAAAGACCCTCTCGCAGCAGCACGGAGTCCTCGGCTATCACGACACGCATGGCAACTCCACGGTCAAGACGGTCGGACCGCCGGTTGGACTGTTGACAACGAACGTTCCGTCGACGCCGCCAACGCGATCCGCCAGGCCCGCCAACCCCGTGCCGCTACCGGGAACGGCTCCGCCCACACCGTCGTCAGTCACCAATAAGCGCAGCCGATCACCGACCCGGTGTGCGACGACATCGATACCATGCGCCCCAGAATGCTTGGCAGCATTGGCCAAAGCCTCGCTCACCACGAAATAGGCAATCGCCTCGATCGTTGGGGTGCAGCGCGGATCAACGTTAACGTCGAGCGTAACCGGGATTGGCGAGCGGCCGGCCAACCCTGACAGTGCAGCGTCGAGACCTCGATCGGTGAGCACCGCCGGATGCAGGCCGCGTGCCAGGTCACGCAATTCGACAAGTGCATGCTTCGCGTCGTTGTGCGCCTCGTCGAGTAAACGTCGGGCAGCTTCGGGATCCTCGTCGTAACGGGCTTTCGCGCGTCCGAGATTCATCGCCAGAGCTACGAGTCGCTGCTGCGCGCCGTCGTGCAGGTCGCGTTCGATTCGCCGACGCTCTGCCTCGGCCGCATCGACCACCCGCGCCCTGCTGCCTTGCAATTCGTCGACCCGCTGCGCCAATTCTTGCGAACTCACACCGAGCATCGCCCGCGCGACGGCACCCTCAGCCGTCGTGAGGCCGATGGTCAGACCAATGGCGATGCAGCCAATTGCGAGCCCACCAAGCGCCGTCAACCACGCGCTGCCTTGGTCGTTGATGGTGGTCATCCAGATATCCGCACGCTTAGACGGGGTCTGGTGAAGCCACCACGGCATCGATATCAATGCCAGTGCCGTGCCCCAGCCCGCCACCGCAACCGAGAACGTCAATACTGCCAGCGGAAACTGCACGACGTGGTAGGCGATTGCGCGCCAAGTCGGCCGGTGTTTCAGCGCTGCCTTGATGCCTCTCGGGCGAGTTAACGGCTTGGGTATCTCGATATCGAGGAATAGTTTCATTCGCTTGCGCTCGAAAGTCGCCATCCCTCGAGCAAGTGCGCCGACCCAGGCGAACAGTGGGATTCCTATCAAGAAGAGCGGCACCAGGCCAAACGACAATGTGACGCCGGTGACCGTGACCACGAAGGTGAAGATCGCCACCGGTAGATCCGTCAGCGGCATCACGAGACGCAACCCGAGACGTAGCAACGCGTTGCCGAAGCCGTCGCGATTCGCGTCGGTTCGTGCCGGCCGGACGGCGGTTGATGAGTGGCTCACGTCGTCCAAGGTATCGGGCGCTCACGCCGTCACCCATCTAGTCAGCGCCCGAAAGTGAGGGGGGTTAACCCCACCCCCAAAACGGTCGCTGGCTCCACCGACAGCGACCCCTCGCTCACGGCATCGTCGTCGATTAGGTCAGCCGGCAAAGCGCCGGACCGTTCGACGAGGGGAACGCTATGAACATCGCAGCTCGAATGGGCAGCTGGAGCACGCGGCACCGCAAGAAGGCGATCTTCGGATGGTTGCTGTTCGTCGTGATCGCCACTGTCATCGGTTCGGCGCTCGGGACGAAGCAGATCACCAACGCCGAGGGCTCGGACGGCCAGAGCAAAAAGGCAGAACAGGTGCTCGCGAGCGCCGGATTCACCCACGCCGCATCAGAGAATGTCCTGCTACAAACGAGAAACGACAAGCCGGACGATGCAGCGCTGCGCGCGGCATCGGCGCAGGTCGTCAGCGCAGTGAAGGCAACTCATGCAGTCACCAACCTGCACTCTGCGCTCGACGCAAACGGGCAGCCTTTCGTGTCGAAGGACGGCCACTCGATGCTGGTGTCGTTCGACATGACCGGCGACGCCGACAGCGCGTCGTCGCGAGTGCAGCCCGTGCTCGATGCCGTTGAGAAAGTGCAGCACGGGCAACCGAACCTTCGCATCGACGAGGTGGGCGACGCGAGCCTCAACAAGGCACTCAACAGCACGCTCGGCAACGACTTCCACCGGGCTGAGCTCCTCTCGATCCCCTTGACACTTGGCATTTTGTTAGCCGTCTTCGGAGCGCTCGTCGCCGCGATCGTGCCTGTCGGCCTCGCGCTCACCGCATTCATGGCGGCCAGCGGCCTACTGGCATTCACCAGCCGCGCGATTCACATCGACGGCACCGCGAACTCCGTGATGCTGCTTATCGGACTAGCGGTCGGTGTCGACTACACGCTGTTCTATCTCAAGCGCGAACGCGAAGAACGCGCAAAAGGCAGCAGCTCTGCGCGGGCACTCGAAATCGCATCGGCGACATCAGGGCGATCGATCCTCGTTTCCGGACTCACCGTCGTCACCGCACTCGGCGGGCTCTTCCTCACCGGCAACGCGACTTTCGAAGGAGTTGCTGAGGCGACCGTGCTCGTCGTCGCTATCGCGGTGCTTGGGTCGGTGACGATCCTGCCGGCGTTGATGTCGTGGCTCGGTGACCGTATCGAGAAGGTGCGGGTTCCCTTCGTCAACCGGCTTCGCAGGCCGGACGGCGAAAGCCGCGTGTGGCGTGCCGTTCTTCGGCGAGTGCTCAAGCGCCCGGCCTGGTCGGCGGCAATTGCAGGAGCGGTGCTCGTCGCACTCGCGTTGCCGTTGTTCTTCATGCGTACCGCCTTGCCGGGCAGCACCGACCTCCCGCAAAGCCTGCCGATTCTGCAGACCTACAACCGTGTGCTGACCGCGTTCCCCGGCGGACCGTCACCTGCCGAAGTCGTCGTCAGCGCACCCGATGTGAACGCGCCGGCGGTGCAGAACGCGCTACACGCATTGTCGGATCAGGCTGCCGCCACAGGTCAGATGTCGGCCGCACTGCAGACTCGCATCAACCCTGCAGGCACGGTCGCCAAAGTCTCGATCCCACTCGCAGGTAACGGCACCGACTCGGCGTCCAACCACGCCTTGGCGACCCTACGGAACAAGGTGATTCCCGACACGATCGGCAAAGTTAGCGGCGCACATGCCTACGTCACGGGTGAGACTGCGGGCTCGCATGACTTCGGTTCGCAATTGACCGGCCGCGCGCCATGGGTTTTCTTGTTCGTGCTCGGGCTGGCGCTTGTCGTTTTGCTAACGGCGTTCCGGTCGTTGACGATCGCGTTGACGGCAATCGTGATGAACCTGCTGTCTGTCGGTGCGTCGTACGGCGCGATGGTGCTGGTGTTCCAGCACCACTGGCTCGACGGTACGCTCGGCTACACCTCGACCGGCACCATCGCGACCTGGATTCCGCTGTTCTTGTTCGCGATCCTGTTCGGCCTTTCGATGGACTACCACGTGTTCATCGTGAGCCGCATCGTCGAGAACCGCCGTCGCGGCCTGGCAACGCGTGACGCAATCGAGCACGGCATCGCCTCGACGGCCGGTGTCATCACCAGCGCGGCGGTGATTATGGTCGCGGTGTTCTCGATTTTCGCAACGCTGTCTCAGGTTTCGATGAAGCAGGTTGGCCTCGGCCTCGCTGTCGCCGTCCTACTCGACGCGACAATCGTGCGGGCCGTGTTGTTACCTGCGGTGATGGCACTGCTCGGTGAGCGCAACTGGTATCTGCCACGTTGGCTTAGCTGGCTGCCGTCGTCCTCACATGTTGAAGCGACGGCGAGCGAGCAGCGCCTAACTGAACTGGAGCCCGTCAGTTAGTCGAGCGACACGAAGCTGCCGGAGGCCTGCGTGCAAAGGCCTTCGGCAGCTGTCTCGCTCATCGCCTTCACGCCCTTACGGGGCGGGCAAAAAGCGGCGACCCAGCGGTGGCTCCGCGCCTACGCGGAAAGTTTCAGCCCTATGTGACCCACAATTATTTCCGCACAAACGAGTACTGCCGGTGCTCGCGCACGCGGATACGGCGACAGCGGCCAGCGTCGGCGCCTCAGACCAGCCGGGCGCCCCAAACGTGAACAGTCGACTCACCTGGGGCAAGCCGGATCACCCCATGACCAGTCGCGAAAGCGTTCGGCGGCGCCGACATCGGCTCGACGCCGAGCCCGTGGCGTTGTCGGTTCGGCGCCAACGTGTCGCCCGTGTACAGCTCGACCAGCCGATAGCTGGCGTCGCACCACAATTCGGCGCACCTGCCGTCAAACCCGGTCAACCGCACCCGCGCGCGGCCGGCCTCGTCGCGAGCGACTTCCTTGAACGCGAAGTCGATCTTCAATGGCCCGATCGGCCGAGGTGTGCTGAAGTCGTAATCGGTCCCCGCCACCGGGACATCGGCCTTCGGAAGTTGCCGCTCATCGGTAGCGATCCGGAGTCCGGCGGTGAACAGCAGGCTCGCCGAGTCGATCAGTCCCTCGCCTGGCGAAAGATACGGATGCGCCCCGCAAGCCCAAGGCGCGTCGGTCACCCCGGTGTTGGTTGCGGACGTCGTCACGCGCAGCCCGTCGTCGTCCAACTCGTAGGCAACTCGGACGTCGAGACTAAACGGATATCCCTGAAGTGGCCGCAATACGTGGCCCATCACAACGCGCGACTGCTCGTGAGCGACCACACTCCAATTGCGCCAACGCAAGAAACCGTGGATTGCCGTGGCCGATTTCGGCTCGGTCAACGCAACCTGATAGTCGTTGCCGTCGAACGAATACTTGCCGTCGGCGAGCCGATTCGGCCACGGAATCAACGGTGCGCCATGAGCGCCGTCGCACATCGCGTCGACCGGGTAAGGGTCGAGCACGTTGCGCGTGCCCACCCGGTATTCGCGAACGCCGCCGCCTACCTCCACGACGACGGCGTGTTGGTGCCCTCGCGAGATCTCGTACTGATTGCCTGAAGGTGTGTAGTCGGCCACGCGCTAGACGGTATGCCTGTGGGCGCCGTCGTCGACAGCACGCGGGTCGTAGGCGCCTTCTTGGTACGTCTCGGTCGGGTAGGGCTCGCGATAGGCCTGCTCGTGATAGGCCTGCTCGTGGGCGAGCCGTTCGCGCTCGTCGAGGTCGATCGTGCGCGACCCAGGCGTCCCGGCACCGATGGCCCCCGGCGCGTTAGCTCGGGTAGCGCGCTCCGCCTCGAGTTCACGTGCGAGCCGGTCGCGATCGGTACGCAGATTTTCGTGTTCCTCGCGCGCGGCGCGGTTCTCTGCCCGCCGACGGTTCGAGGCTCGCCTGCGCATCATCGACGACAGGCTGGCGACCCACAACGCGACGAAGAACACGGCTGTAATGATGATGCCTGACAAGAAGACTCCGGCCAGCGTCAGATTGCCGAGTACGTGGCCGAATCCGTGGATCACATAGGTCGCGCCTCCCCAGTCCTCGGCGAGTACGACGACCGCGAAGACGACAGCCGCCAATGCGACCAGCAAGGCGATGAACAACATTCCGAATCACCTCTCTGCAGCCCATTCGGGCAGGCCATCCGGTGGTCCCGGCGTGCCTGAGCGATCCGAACCCGCGAGGCGTAACCCCCCGGGTTCAAGATGTGGTGTCCTTACCCCGTCGATGCACGGTGAACACCCGCGCGTGCGACGATGAGTGCCGGGAACACACGGGCCGCAACTCGCACTCGACAGGAGCCGTCGTGGGGGACGATCACGATCTCGAGTTGATCGCGGCCGGGCTGCGGCGCGACGCCGAGGACGCCCGGCTGCATGGCCAGGTCGTGCTCGACTCGCTTGCCCAGTCGTTGCCCGGTGAGCTGGCGCGGGTCGAGCGGTCGGGCGGCCTGCTGCGCAAGCCCAAAGTCACTGCCGTTCACGTAAGTCTCGGCTACCGCCGCTACGTGCTGCAGTCGACGTCGTCCGGCTTGGTGTCGTCCGTGTGTCACGAATCAGGCGGCATCGTGATGTCGACGACGCCGGTCGGCTTCGAGCAGTGGATCAGGGAGTTGCTCGAGGCGCTGTCGAGCGCATCGAGCAACAGTGCGACCGCTGCTCAAGCCCTGCAGCGGCTGGCAATCAACGGGCAGGCGAGCGCCTGATGGCCGACAACGAGCTCGACAACCTGCTTGCCAACCTGTCACCCGAAGAAATCGACACTCGCAGCATCGCCGAACTCGACGCCGGGCGGTTGCCACTGCGCGCCCAGCAACGTCTCGCCACGATGCGTGACGACGCCGCATTTACCTCCGCGCTGAGCATCGACGAGCACCACGCGATCCGCTCGGTCGGCTTCACGCCGGTCGGCCAGGTGATGGGAACCGCGGTCGTCCATCCCGGTGCATACGCGTTGAGCGCCTGCGGTTACTACGGTTACGGCTACAGCTTCGCGTGGGGTCAGGCGCCGGTCGCCGTCGCGGCACAGGTCGAGCACGCCCTGGCCGGCGCGCGCGGTAACGCGATGAATCGCCTCGTGCAAGAGTGCCAAGGCCTGCGCGGCGACGGCGTTGTCGGCGTCCGACTCACGATGCAACCGTTCATCGGCGGCGGCATCGAAGTGCAGGCGATCGGCACGGCTGTTAAGGCGGACGGCGAAGTGCGGCCGCCCTGGCCGTTCACCTCAGACCTGTCAGGCCAGGATTTCGCCAAGCTGATTCTGGGCGGCTGGTTGCCGGCGGGGTTGGTGATGGGCACGGCAGTGCTGATCCGCCACGACGACTACACCACCGCCTGGCAAACGGGTTCGTGGAACAACACCGAGGTTTCGGGCATCACCCAGTTGGTCTCGGAGGCTCGCGACCGCGCGCGGCAAACCTTGCATCGCGACGCGAGCCGTTTTGGGGCGCAATACGTGGTGTTACGAGACCTCGGCATGTGGGTCTTCCACCAGGAATGCCGTTCGGGCAGCGAAGGTCACGACCACGTCGCCGAGTCACTCGCCCTCGGCACGGCAATCGTGCCGTTGCGGCACGGCCATTCGAACGAGGTGCCCCGACCACTACCGATGCTTCGGCTCAACGCCGGCTGATCGCCTCCGACTGCGATTTGCCTTGCAACTGCGATTCCCTACTACCGATTTTCCCTACTACGGAGGAAGAAACCGATGACCGAACCGACCGACGCCGCGATCTCGCGCGACGCGATGACTCGGCTGGCCGAGTTACGACCCGGGCAGACCGGTTCGATCTTCACCTCCGACCTCACGGTCAATGAGTTCTTGCTGGTCAAGCAGGCCGGGTTCACTCCAGTCGGCATGGTGCTCGGCTCGTCGATCTATCACGTCGGTATCCAGATCGGGCGCTGGAGCCAGAACCAAGAACTCGACGTGTTGTCCCAAGCCATGTATCACGCCCGCGAACTCGCCATGACCCGCATGGAGCAAGAGGCCAACGTTCTGGGCGCCGACGGCATCGTCGGCGTGCGGCTCGAGGTCGAGTTCAAAGAATGGGGCTCCGACATCGCAGAATTCCTGGCTGTCGGAACCGCGGTCAAGGCAGATGAGAACCATCCGTCAGGCCAGAGCAACTGGCGCAACGACAAGGGCATGCCGTTCACGTCTGACCTTTCCGGCCAAGATTTCTGGACCCTCGTGCAGACCGGCTACGTTCCGCTCGGCATGG
>JBOGEK010000507.1:0-8277 GCA_050743645.1 Acidothermaceae bacterium | reverse complement strand
CGTCATCTACTCGGCGAAGCGTGCGCGGCAGATCAACGCCTACTACTCCCAGCTCGGTGAGGGGCTGCTCGAATACGTCGGCCCGCTCGTCGGCACCCATCCGCACGAGAAGCCGTTGTCGGTCGCGCTTCGCGAGATCAGTGGCGGCCTGCTGACCGCCGAGCCGATCGAGCAGTAGGGGCCTGACCCGCCGGTGGCCAGCACCGATGCAGTTGCGGGGCCAACTGGCCCTGCCGGGCTCGCCGGGTCCGAGCCGCGGGTGATCTTGGGCGTCGCGGGCGGTATCGCGGCATACAAGGTGTGTGAGCTACTGCGGTTGCTCACCGAATCCGGCCACGACGTGACCGTCGTCCCCACCGAGGCGGCGCTGAAGTTCGTCGGCGCCCCCACGTGGGAGGCGCTGTCGGGCAAGCCGGTGCAAACCGAGGTCTTCGCCAACGCCCACGACGTCCCGCATGTGCGGCTCGGGCGCGCTGCCGACCTTGTCGTGGTGGCGCCCGCCACCGCCGATCTGCTGGCTCGCGCGGCTCACGGCATGGCCGACGACCTGCTCACCAACGTGTTGCTCACGGCCCGGTGCCCGGTGATTTTCGTGCCCGCGATGCATACCGAGATGTGGCAGCACGCTGCCACCAAAGCAAACGTCGCAACGCTGCGAGCGCGCGATGCCCTGGTAGTCGAGCCCGCCGTCGGTCGGTTGACCGGCACCGACTCCGGAGCCGGACGGTTACCCGAGCCCACCGAGATTTTCGCCGTCGTGCGCCGGGTGCTCGCGCGCGGCACTGCAGCGCTGCCGACCGACCTTGCCGGACGACGGGTGGTGGTTTCGGCCGGAGGTACCCGCGAGCTGATCGACCCGGTGCGCTTCATCGGCAACCGGGCATCGGGGCGGCAAGGCTATGCACTTGCGGCATCGGCGTTGGCTCGTGGCGCCGAGGTCACGCTGGTCGCGGCCAACGTCGCGCTGCCCGACCCGGCCGGCGTCAAAGTCGTGCCGGTGATCAGCGCCGATGACATGCGAGCCGCGATGGTCGAAGCAGCCACGCAAGCCGACGCCGTCGTCATGAACGCCGCAGTCGCCGACTACCGGCCGGCCGAGATGTCGTCGTCCAAAATGAAGAAGGCAGCAGGCCGAATGCAGGCGATCGCGCTCGTCGAAAATTCCGACATCTTGGCCGAGCTGGGCAGCCTGCGTCGCGATCGTGGCCTCCAGCAGGTGCTGGTCGGCTTCGCGGCTGAGACCGACGACGCCGTCGCCCATGGTCGGGCGAAGCTTGCGGCGAAGGGCGCCGATCTGCTTGTCGTGAACGAGGTCGGCGCCACCAAGGGTTTCGAGGTGACCGACAATGCCGCGACCATCCTCGCTGCCGACGGCACATCCACAGAAGTGCCGCTCGGCCCGAAAGAACTGCTGGCCGAGCGCGTGTGGGATCTCGTCGTCGAACGTCTCGCGCCGCGCTAACCCTGACCGTTGCTCGCAGCGTTGCGACAGTGCGTCCGCAGGTTTGAGCCGCAGCGGCGATCCGACCGAGATGCTCTAGACTCGCATGCGATTGCGCCCGCCGTGCTGGCGGCGCCGAACGCCGTCATCCGCATCGAGCGGCGCCACTTCGGGTGGCGCACGAAGCAGGGAGCGCCCGTTGTCTCGCCGTTTGTTCACCTCCGAGTCGGTGACCGAAGGTCATCCCGACAAGATTGCCGACCAGATCAGCGACGCGATCCTCGATGCACTCGTCAAGGACGACGCGAAGAGCCGGGTCGCCGTCGAGACCATGATCACTACCGGCCAGGTGCATGTCGCCGGCGAGGTCACCACGGAGGCGTATGCCGACATCCCGGCGATCGTGCGTGAAGTCATTCTCGGAATCGGCTACGACTCGTCGAAGAAGGGTTTCGACGGCGCGTCGTGTGGAGTGTCGGTCTCGATCGGGTCGCAATCACCCGACATCGCTCAGGGCGTCGACGAAGGTTACGAGCGCCGCCATGGCGAGGGCGTTGACGAGTTAGACCGTCAAGGCGCGGGCGACCAGGGCCTGATGTTCGGCTACGCGTGCGACGAGACTCCCGAGCTGATGCCGCTGCCGATCGCACTTGCGCACCGGCTCGCGCGCCGGTTGTCGAAGGTCCGCAAGGACGGCGTGGTGCCTTACCTTCGGCCCGACGGCAAGACGCAGGTGACCATCGAATACGACGGCGACAAGCCGGTGCGACTCGACACGGTGGTCGTCTCGAGCCAGCACGCCGCCGACATCGACATCGCAACGTTGCTCGCGCCCGACGTTGCCGAGTTCGTGGTCGAGCCCGAGCTGGCCGACCTCGGCATCGACTCCACCGGCCACCGGCTGCTCGTCAACCCGACCGGCCGGTTCGAGATCGGCGGCCCGATGGGCGACGCCGGCCTCACCGGCCGCAAGATCATCATTGACACCTACGGCGGCATGGCCAGGCACGGCGGCGGCGCCTTCTCCGGAAAGGACCCGTCCAAGGTGGACCGAAGCGCCTCGTACGCGATGCGGTGGGTGGCGAAGAACGTGGTCGCAGCCGAGCTTGCCGACCGGTGCGAGGCGCAGGTGGCGTACGCAATCGGCAAGGCACACCCGGTCGGGCTCTTCGTCGAGACCTTCGGCACCGGTGTCGTCGATGACGAGAAGATTCAGGACGCCGTGGTCTCAGTCTTCGACCTGCGTCCCGGCGCGATTATCCGCGACCTCGACCTGCTACGTCCGATCTACCAGCAGACCGCGGCCTACGGTCACTTTGGTCGGCCCGAACTCGACTTCACCTGGGAGTCGACAGCGCGTGCCGATGCGCTGCGCCACGCAGCCGGCGTCTGACCCGTTCGTCTCGCTGTCCACTCGCGCAGCTGTCCACAACGCGTCGCCCCGTCGGCGCGCGTTTCTGGTAAACCCTCGGCATGACTAACCGGGCACGGCCAGACGACGATGTGTTGCCGTTCGCCGTGCCGCCGACGCCGCCCGTTACATCGGCCAAGGGTCGGCCGGCGCGGACCTCCCGTAGAGCCGCTTCGGTGACCGTTGCGGCGGCCACCGTTCTGCCGGTCGCCCGGGTCGCCGTCGACGTCGCGCTGTCGCATCTCGACCGGCCTTTCGACTACTTGGTGCCAGAAAACCTTGCTGCACAGGCGGTTCCGGGCGTTCGGGTACGGGTGCGCTTCGCCGGCCAGCTCGTCGACGGTTTCGTCCTCGAGCGAATCGCCGAGACCGAACACGGTGGCCGACTCGCTTTTCTCGAAAGAGTGGTGTCGCCCGAGGTCGTGCTCACGCCAGAAGTGCTGGCGCTGGCAACGGCCGTCGCCAGGCGCTGGGCGGGCACGCTCGCCGACGTGCTGCGTCTCGCCGTCCCTCCACGCCACGCCCGGGTCGAGGCCGAGCGAACCGATGCGCGGCCGACCAAAGAACAACGGATCCACGCGAGTTCGGGTGCGGCGCCTCGGCCATCCGCACTGCCCGGCCTGTCGCGGTACCGGTCAGGCCAGCGATTTCTCGATGCGCTGCGGGCAGGCGGGTCGCCGCGCGCGGTGTGGACCGCACTTCCCGGCGGCGGGTGGCCCGATGAGATCGCCGAACTCGTGGCCGCCACCGCAGCCAGCGGTCGAGGGGTGTTGGTCGTGGTGCCCGACGGGCGCGACGCGTCGCGGGTCGCCGCTGCGATCGCGGCACGCCGCGACGATACCGACCACGTCGTCCTCACCGCCGACCTCGGCCCGGCGCAGCGGTACCGACGATTCCTGGCCGTCAGCAGGGGAGAGACACGGGTCGTCGTCGGCACCCGGGCAGCCGCGTTCGCGCCGGTACACGACCTCGGCCTCGTCATCGTGTGGGACGACGGAGACGACCTGCACGCCGAGCCTCGCGCGCCCTACCCGCACGCCCGTGACGTCGCGTTGTTGCGCGCCCATTTGGCTTCAGCGGCGGCCGTGGTCGGCGGTCATGCGGTCACGGCCGAAGGTGCCCGGCTGGTCGAGAGCAGGTGGGCGCGCTACCTCAGCGCTGAGCGCGCGAAGGTGCGAGCGGCTGCGCCTGCGGTGATTGCCGGAGACGATCCGGCGGCGGGCCGCCACCCGTCGCCCGGCGGTCGGTTGCCGAGTGCGGCGTGGCAGGCGGCCCACGATGCGCTCGAACGAAACTTGCCGGTGCTCGTGCAAGTCCCGCGTGGGGGGTATCTGCCGGCGCTTGCGTGTGCGAATTGCCGCACGCCGGCTCGCTGCGTGAGTTGCCTCGGTCCGCTCGGCGCCGGCGGCTCCGACAGTGCGCCGTCGTGTCGATGGTGCGGACGGTTGGCGGCTGGCTGGCAGTGCCCCGAGTGCGGCGATACACGGCTGCGCGCGGTCGTGGTCGGTGCCCGGCGCACCGCCGAAGAACTCGGCCGGGCGTTTCCCGGAGCAACCGTGCGCACCTCGGCCGCGGGCGACGTGCTCGATCAGGTGCCCGCCGGGCGTCAGCTCGTCATCGCAACCCCCGGCGCCGAGCCGCAGGCTGACGGCGGCTACGGCGCAGCTTTGCTGCTCGACGGCTGGGCGATGCTTAGCCGAGCCGATCTGCGCGCCGGCGAGGAGGCGCTGCGCCGGTGGTTCAATGCCGCAGCGCTGGTGCGATCGTCGGTCGACGGCGGCCGGGTCGTGGTGCTCGCCGATGCTTCGCTTCGCGCGGTGCAGGCGCTAGTGCGCTGGGACCCGGCCGGACACGCCGAGCGCGAACTCGCCGAGCGTTCGGCGCTGCACTTCCCGCCGGTGGCCGTGTTCGCCGAGATCGTCGGCGAGGCTGGCGCCGTCGACGAACTGCTCGCGGGCCTGCAGCTATCCGGCGCCGTCGAACTGCTCGGACCCGTACCCGTCAACTCGGATCGGACCGTTGCCGAACGGTCCACCCGCGCGTTGTTGCGCGCGCCGCGCGCCGAGGCGGCTGACCTCGCGCGGACGCTCCACGACGCTCAGGGAGTCAGAAGCGCGCACAAGCGAGCTCCCGTTCGGGTACGCATCGATCCGGTCGACATCGGCTGACCCGGTAGATCGGGCCGACCGCTATGGGCTCGGCGTTTTCCATAGACTTGGATTGCAACTCAGCCGCCTCGCCGCAATCGTCGTCGTCTCCGGGAGTACGTGTGTCCATCCAGCCGATTCGCCTGTTCGGTGATCCTGTGCTGCGCACGCCGGCCGAGGCTGTCACCACCTTCGACAAGGAGTTGCGTGGCCTGATCCGCGACCTGGTCGAGACGATGCAAGACGCGCCCGGCGTCGGTCTGGCGGCGCCGCAGATCGGCGTCGGCCTACGCGTGTTCACCTACGACATCGACGGCGTCATCGGGCACCTCGTCAACCCGACTCTTGACTTGTCCGATGAGCAGCAGGAAGGCGACGAAGGCTGCCTGTCATTTCCTGGCTTGGCATTTCCGTGCAAGCGGGCGATGCGCGCGGTGGCGAAGGGTTTCAACGAGTACGGCGACCCGATCGTCGTCGAAGGCAGCGATCTGCTGGCCCGCTGCGTGCAGCACGAGACCGACCATCTCGACGGTGTGTTGTTCATCGACCGCCTCGACACCGAGCAACGCAAGTTGGCGATGCGGGCGATCCGCGAGTCCGACTGGAACGGTGACCCGCTCCGGGTGAGGGTGTCGCCGCACAACACCAACGGCAGCGCGTTGTGATCGGGGCGGATCCAGTCGCGCCCCACAACTCCGAAGCCCGGGCGTGAGCAGCCCGCTGCGGGTCGTTTTCGCGGGTACGCCGGCCGTTGCGCTGCCCTCGTTCGACGCCGTCCTCAGTTCTGCGCACCAGCTGATCGCCGCCGTCAGTCGGCCCGACGCTGCGGCCGGCCGGGGCCGCCGCGAATCCGCGAGCCCGATTGCGCGGCGCGCCGAAACGGCCGGCCTAGAGGTGCTCAAACCCGCCCGGCCATCCGATCCCGACTTCCAACAGCGGCTGCGCGAGTTGGCGCCCGACGTCGTCGTCGTTGTCGCCTATGGGGCGCTGGTTCCCGTGCCGGCACTGCAGATTCCCAAGCACGGCTGGGTAAATCTGCACTTCTCGCTGCTGCCTGCGTGGCGCGGGGCTGCGCCCGTGCAGCACGCCATCCTGCACGGCGACGAGATCACTGGTGCCACAACTTTCGTGCTCGAGGCTGGTCTCGACACCGGACCGGTGCTTGGTGTGTTCACCGAAGAAATCCGGCCCCGCGACACGGCAGGCGAACTGCTCGGCCGGCTCTCGACGGCGGGCGCCGGGTTGCTCGTCGCGACTCTGGACGGTCTTGCTTCAGGTGACTTGCGAGCAGTGCCGCAACCGTCTGACGGCGTTAGCCTGGCGCCTAAAATCACGACCGCCGATGCGCGGGTCGACTGGAGTAGGCCCGCCATGCACATCGATCGCGCCGTCCGTGCCTGCACTCCGGCGCCCGGCGCCTGGACCACGTTGCGCGACCGCCGTATCAAGCTCGGTGCGGTCACGTCGTCCGATCTCGAGGCATTGCCGGCGGGCGAAGTGCGCGTTACCGGCGATGGGGTCGCGGTCGGTACCGGCAGCCGGCCCGTCATGCTCGGGACCGTGCAACCCGAGGGCAAGGCGCCGATGGCGGCGGGCGATTGGGCGCGCGGCGCGCGTCTCGCTCCTGGCGAGCGATTCGCGTGAGCTTGCCGCGCAGGCTCGATCCGGCTCGTGAGGTCGCTTACGACGCACTGCTGGCTGTTCGCGAGCGCGACGCGTACGCCAACCTCGTGCTCCCCGCGCTGCTGGCCGACCGACACCTCGCCACTCGTGACGCTGCGTTCGCGACCGAGCTCGTTTACGGAACGCTTCGCGGTCTCGGCAGCTACGACGAGATCCTGCGGGCCAATGTCACCAGGCCGCTCGACAAGCTCGATCCGCGGGTCCTCGACGCGCTGCGGCTCGGCGCCCACCAGCTGCTCGCGATGCGGGTCGGCGCCCACGCGGCAGTCGACGAGACGGTGCAGTTGGTGCGCGCGAAGGTGGGCCATGCACCAACCGGCCTGGCGAATGCGGTGCTGCGCAAGGTCGGTTCGGCGAGCCTGCAGGACTGGCTGGAACGGCTGGCGCCGTCTCGGGCCGTCAACCCTGTCGCACACTTCGCGATAACGCAGTCCCATCCCGCCTGGATCGTCGAGGCGTTTCGCGATGCGCTCGGTGGCGACCTCGATCAGGTCGAGGCCATGCTGCGGGCCGACAATGAGCCGCCCGCGGTCACCTTGGTGGCGCGTCCCGGCCGGTCGGACGTCGAAGAACTGCGCGCGCTCGGAGCCCGGTCTGGGCGGTGGGCACCGACCGCCGCCATCCTCGATGGCGGGGCGCCGAACGCGATCGCGGCGGTGCGCGAGGGCCGGGCTGGCGTGCAGGACGAAGGCAGCCAGCTGGTTGCGCTGGCGCTGGCCGCCGTGCCCGTCGAAGGCCCAGACCTGCGCTGGCTCGACCTTTGTGCCGGGCCGGGTGGCAAGGCTGCCCTGCTCGGAGCCCTCGCTCGCCAGCGCGGAGCCGTGCTGCTTGCGGCTGAGCTGCAGCCGCACCGGGCTCGCCTGGTGGTTCGCGCCGCCGGCGACAGCGCCGGCGTCGCCGTCGTCGACGGGCGAGCGCCGGCCTGGGTGCACGGGTCGTTCGATCGGGTGCTCGTCGACGTCCCGTGCTCAGGTCTTGGCGCCTTGCGACGTCGGCCCGAATCTCGGTGGCGACGCACCGCGGCCGACGTCGAGCAGTTGCGCCCGCTACAAGAGTCGCTGCTGCGCAACGCAATCCGGGCGGCCCGGCCGGGTGGGGTCGTGGCTTACGCCACGTGCTCGCCGCATGTGGGCGAAACCCGCGGCGTCGTCTCTGCGGTGCTCGACGTACTGGCGGGCGACGTCGAACAAATCGACGCTCGCCCTTATCTGCCCGGCGTCGATGCGTTGGGCGCGGGGCCGCACGTGCAGTTGTGGCCGCACGTGCACGGCACCGACGCGATGTACCTCGCAGTGCTCCGTCGCTTGCCCGCCTAGATTCGCTCGCCCCTAAAATCAAGAGCACCAACCGATTGACGAGAGGCGGCCGACTATGTCGGTGCAGATCGCGCCGAGCATCTTGTCGGCCGACTTCGCCAGACTGGCCGACGAAGCCAAGGCGCTCGAAGGCACTGCCGATTGGCTGCACGTCGACGTTATGGATTACCACTTCGTGCCGAACCTGACGCTCGGTGCGCCGGTGGTAGAGGCGCTGCGCAAGGCCACCTCGTTGCCGCTCGACTGTCACCTGATGATCGACGACCCCGACCGGTGGGC
>JBOGEK010000506.1:0-22531 GCA_050743645.1 Acidothermaceae bacterium | reverse complement strand
CGTGAGGACCATCCAGTCGCGCTGGACTTCGTCGATGTCGGCAGCGGCGCGGATGAGCCCACGTTCTTGCAGCAGCCGGAACTGCTCGCGGACAAGTGCGACCAGCTCGACTGCCGGTGCGTAGGCTTCTTCGGACGGCGTAAACCCCGGCACCGGGCGCCAGAACAGCAGCTGGGTGTACGCGGGATGCTCGACCGACCAGCGCACGAACTCGCGCCCGCCGTCGAGCAAGATCTCCTCGAGCGATCGGTCGTCGTCCGCGAGAGTCTCTACGTGCGCCTTGATCGTGGCGAGCACATCGCGCGCGCCTCGGGCGAATAGTGCGTCGTAGAGCGCGTTCTTGGAGTCGAAATAGACGTAGAGCGATGGCGGGCGAATGCCCATTCGACGGGCGATCTCTCCGATGGAGAGCCCGGCGACGCCCTGCTCGCGCATGATCTCGACTGCGGTATCGAGGACCTCCGCGATCGTCTCCCGCCGCCTGCGCTGCCGGCGGTCGATAGCGACTGGCTCTGACGTCATGCCGCGTAGCATGTCCTAACGGCGTTAGGACGTCAAGCCTATGTTAGGGAGAGCCTTCCGCTTACCGTCGCGCGCTCGCGTTACTGCGGCGGGATGCCAAGCGTTCGGGCGCTTTCGATGCTGCTCGCGGTCGGAATAGGCAGTTTCGTCAGGTCAATCAATCGCTGCAGAGCCGGACTCGCGACAACACACCACCGGCGCCCGCGTGTGGTCATCTCGGCGCCGACGGCGGCCAGTATCCCGAGTGCGGAGCAGTCGGCGAAGGTGACGCCGCTGGCGTCGACGATGACGAACGGCCGTCGGGAGAACGCAAGTCGCAGATGCTCTTCGAACGCTGCCTCGACCGACATGTCCAAATCGCCGCACGTTTGAACGATCCCGAGATCCTGGTCCACCGCGAGTCGGAAGGCGGCCGACCTGGCTGCCTCCCGCAGGCGGTCGGCGGGTGGTTGGGTGTCGTGGGTCATTGCGCCGCAGGCGACCGTGTCATTGCGTCGGGCGTGTGCACTAACGCAGCGTCACGCAATAGCTGCCGGCGCAGCGCCATTGACGGCTGCCCGCCGGCGCTCTCCCAATGGGCGTAGTAGCGAAGCCGCCGACTAATTACCTCGTTGCACAGTTGCAACAGCTCGTCTTCGGACGCACCGTCACGTTCGGCCTCTGCCAACGCGGCGATGGCCAACTTCGTGGCAAGTTCCGCGTGACCAAGCGCCTTATCAAGAGCCTCATCGAGGGGGAAATCTTCGATCAAGGTAGCGGTCCTTCGTGTCAGCTAATCGAACTCTGACGCGCGCCGCTGGCAAGGGAACACCCGCGAACCGCACGCCTGGGCATGCGGGCTGCTGGCTGAACCCACCCCAAGCGTACCGCCATATCTCTATGGTCGCGGCAATCCAGATGACGGATCGCTCTGCGTAGCGGCGTAGATGGGTGCACGCCACCGAAATACAATCACGTTAGTGGCGGTTGGCCAGGATCGGTCTACGCTGGCGAATTGCCGAGGTCTCTCGCGCGCCGCCGTCCAAGACGTCGCCATCGCGGTTTTTCGACCGATGCGGCGCCGCGGGCTCGAAATGTTGACGCTTGGCGCGGGATGGCGATCTGAAATGCCAGACGCTGACGATCAAGGACGCAATGAGAACGGCGGCAACAACCACGCTTGGCCAATGGGGCCAATGGGGCCAATGGGATGGGACGAACTCGATCAGCTGATGCTCGGCAGCGGGCCGGTCGAAACGTTTCTGGGCAACACGGCCCGGTTGGCCACGGCCGTCGTCGAACCACCCGCGTTTTGCGGCATCACGCTGCAACGCGGAAGCCATCCGATAACGGTTGCTCACAGCGATCCCCGCGCGGCCGCGGTAGATGAGACCCAATACGAGCAGGCCGAGGGACCTTGCTTGCAAGCGCTCTCGACAGGGGAGCTGGTCGAGGTCTGCGATCTGGCGACCGAATCGCGCTGGCCGCGCTACACCGCGCGAGCCTTGAGCGAGCAAGGCGTCCGAAGCTCACTATCCCTGCCGTTGGTGGTGGACGGCGTGTCCACCGGAGCCCTGAACCTGTATTGCCTCACGGCCAACGCGTTCGGAGCGGCCGACGGCGCGCGCGCGCAGGCGTTCACCCAGCATGCCGCCGCCGCGCTGACCGTGGTGCTTCGAGAAGCGCGCCACGCCCAACTCGATGACGACCTGCGCCAAGCCTTGGCTTCCCGGGCGGTGATCGACCAGGCGATCGGTGTCTTGATGGCGCAGCAGCGCTGCGACCCCGATACCGCTTTCGGTTTGCTGCGGGCCGCTTCTCAACATCGCAACCGCAAATTGCGGGAGATTGCGATCGACTTGGTCGCCGGCGTCAGCGGCGTGCCCCCGCAGCCAGGGCCGTTTCGAGAACCAAACTGACCGTATGGAGACTGGCCCGCGGAGCTTGGCGCGGGTGATGCTGAAGCCAGCGAGGTGGTCTGCGTCAGCGGGTGGCGTGCCGCCGACCGGGGCCCCGTCAAGCAGTCGGCGAGGAACCACGCCGGTCGGGCACCGCGTTGCCCGGCTCAGCCTAGGCGGCGCGACCACCTCGCCTGCCGGGCGACGAACCGCGCTCGGCTAGGGTGGAGACACTGTGGTCGCCGCATTTGCGGTGGCGAGCCGATGTCAAGAAGCCGGCGTAGGTCGCGGACCAACTGGTCCACGCAGCGCTTTCGGCGTTCGCCGAGGGCGTCGACCTCGCGCGCCGGCCCTACCTGTTCGTGTGGCCGTTGCGCGTGCCAGCACAAGGCGGCGGCATGGACGACGGCAACCTGCGGTTCGGCTCAGGCGGACCAGCAGGTGACCCCGCACCGATGGACCCTGCCGAAGCGTTCAGCCAGCTCGGCCGGATCGTCCTCGGCGAGGATTCACTGGATACGGTCTTGGATCGGGTCGCGCAGCTCGCCCGAGGCACCATCCCCGGGGTCGCTGCCGTCTCGGTCACCCTCATTCACGGCGATCACGCCAACACCGCCGCGTTTGCGGGCGAGATTGCCAACCAACTCGACGAACGCCAGTACGAGGAAGGCTACGGGCCGTGCCTTGACGCCGCTCGCACCGGAAAGGTGGTGGTGGTTACCGAGATGGCGGATGAGCAACGCTGGCCGAAGTTCAGCCCCCACGCCGTCCGCCACGGTGTGCGTAGTTCGCTGTCAGTCGGGCTGCCTGTGCGGGAGCAGGTCATCGGCGCGTTGAACATCTACGCCTATGCGCCGGACAACTTCGATGCGGACGCCGTCGAACTGGCACGCACGTTCGCAAGCTACGCCGCCGTCGCCCTCGCCAACGCTAGCCTCTACACCTCGACGGCTGAGCTCGCCGGCCAGTTACAGCAAGCGATGGAGTCTCGCGCCGCCATTGAGCAGGCCAAGGGCATCATCATGGGACAGCTGCGCTGCGATGCCGAAGCCGCGTTCGCGGTGCTGATTGCCCGATCGCAGCACCAGAACCGGAAACTGCGTGATATTGCCATCGAGGTGATAACGGCCGCGACCGGCGGCGCCTGATCCACTCGAGACGCTTCCGACCGGCAACCCGGCGAGCTCGGGATAGCTTCCATTGCTACGGGTGCGGGCCCGCAAGTGGGGTATTAGCCGCGCCGAGACGATTGCGGACACGGCCGGGCGGGAGAACGCGTGAGCGAACGGCCCGCGCCCGATCACCGAACCAGGCTGCTGCTGCCCGCCGGTGCGGATTCCGTCGCGCGGGCGCGACACTTCGCCCGCGACGCGGCTGCCGCTCTGGGGCTCGATTGCGACACGCTCGCTCTTGTGACATCCGAACTGGTCACGAACGCCGTCCGATACAGCAGCGGCGAGATTGAACTGACCGTTACTCCCCGCGGAGGTCATCTGCGGATCGAGGTACGGGACAACTCACCTGAGCTGCCGACAGTCCGCCGAGCAAGTTCAAGCGAACGGTCTGGCCGGGGCCTCGCGATCGTTGAAGAAATCGCGGCTCGCTGGTGGGTGCGCCAAAACGCCGACGGCACCAAAACGGTCGGAGCCGAGGTTGCATGCAGGCCGACGGCGGCCACCTAGGTCCGACGTCGGGCGTACTTTCCAGATAGCGTGCGAGCAACGGAGGTCGCCGATGAACGGCACGCGTCCCGACCCGGCGGGCAGGGGTCGTCCGTCCCCGCAAGACACCGGCTCGACAACTGGCCAGGACCAACTTGCTGTGCGCCTGAGCGATCTGGCTCGAGATCTGCAACAGCAAGACGATCCGGATGAGACGATGGCCAGCATCGTCTCGGCCGCGATCACGGCGATCCCTGGCGTTGACGAAGCGTCGATCAGCGTCGTCATCGCCCGCCGGAGGGCGGAATCCCATGCGGCGTCCGGCGAGCTGCCAAAGCGCATCGACGAGTTGCAGTCGAAGTTAGGCGAGGGTCCCTGCCTGGATGCGGCTTACGAGGAACAAACCGTTCGGGTGCCAGACATGCGCACCGAGCAACGGTGGCCGGAGTTCAGCCGCCGCGCCTACGAGGCAGGCGCCGGCAGCATGTTGTCGTTCCAGCTTTACGTCGAGGAAGACAACCTTGGCGCACTCAACCTCTACGCGCACGAACCGAACGCGTTCGACGACGAGTCCGAACACATCGGTCTGCTATTCGCCGCGCATGCAGCTGTTGCCTACGCCGGCGCGCAAAAGCAGGAACAGCTACGCATCGGAATGAGCAGCCGCGACATCATCGGCCAAGCCAAAGGCATTCTGATGGAGAGGCACAACCTCAGCGCCGACCAAGCATTCAGGGTGCTCATCCGGGCCTCGCAGGACCGAAACCAGAAACTGCTTCACATCGCAGAGCAAGTTGTTCAATCCCGGCCACGATAAGGCGCCCTGCTACTGCATTAACCTGCCGGCTTGGCTGGCGACAGGGTGCGCTGGCCTAGCATCGAGCCCATGTCGGAGCAGCCGCGCGCCGTTTTGAGAGCCACATTTGACCAGGTGCCTGACCTGTACCATCGTGCCCGGCCGAGCTATCCGCGGGAGATTATCGACGATCTCGTTGCGCTGACCCAGCTTCGTCAAGGCGCGCGAATCGTCGAAATCGGCAGCGGTACGGGCCAGGCCACCGTGCCGCTCGCGCAGCGCGGCTACGTCATCACCTGCATAGAACTTGGCGAGCAGCTTGCCGCGGCGACTCGACGCAACGTCGCGAGCTTTTCGGACGTCCAAGTAGTCAACGCCGACTTCGAGACCTGGCAGCCCAAGCAGCCTGCGCAACCTGCGCAGCCAGCGCATCAGCCCAAGCAGCCTGCGCAGCTCGAGCACGAGGGGTTCGACGCGGTCGTTGCGTTCAGCTCGTTCCACTGGATCGATCCTGAAGTGCGCTACCGCAAGTCGGCAGATTTACTCCGGGAGAAAGGGAAGCTCGCCTTCGTCTCGGTAGCGCATGTACTACCGGACGACGGCGATCGGTTTTTCGTCGACGTCCAACGAGATTACGAAGCCGTCGTCCCGGACGATCCGAAAACGAAAGCTGATGCCAGTGGGCCGCCGCATCCAGACGCGATAGTGCGCCTCAGCGACGACACCATCATCCGCGAGCTCAAGGCGAGTGGCCGGTTCAGTAGCCCGGAGTGCAGGCACTACCTGTTCGACGTCACCTACACAGCCGACGAATACATCGCGCTGCTCAACACCTATTCAGGTCACATCGCATTCGACGACGGAACGCGCGAACGACTGCTCACCCGCATTCACCGACGAATCGAAGCCCGGCCCGAGCGCAACGTACGAAGGAGCTCCCTCGCATTGCTCTACGTCGCCGAGCGTCTCTAGTTTTCGCTGTGCGCGCCGGGTGTAACGAGGCCGGTCTCGTAGGCGACCACGACCGCTTGCGCGCGATCGCGCAGCTGCAGCTTCGAAAGAATTCGTGCGACGTGCGTTTTCACCGTCGCCGAACTCAGCTGGAATCTTGCGGCCAGCTCGGCATTGCTGAGTCCGCGGGCCATCAGTTCCAGCACCTCGAGCTCGCGCGGCGTCAGTGACGCGAGTTCGCGGTGTAGCGCATCGGCCGAATTCGTTCTGGTCGCGAAACGCTCGACCAGCCGACGGGTAATCGTCGGCGCGAGCAGCGCATCACCGGATTGCACGAGCCGGACGGCGGCGACGAGGTGCTCAGGCGTCACGTCCTTCAACAAGAACCCGCTGGCTCCTGCACTCAACGCGGCATACACGTACTGGTCGAGGTCGAACGTCGTGAGAATGATGACGCGCGGCGGGCTCTCCGAATCGAGAATCCGCCGGGTTGCCTCGAGGCCGTCCATTTCTGGCATCCGGATATCCATCAGGACGACGTCGGGAGCCGTTCGGCGTACGGCGGCTACCGCCTCGGCACCGTCGGCCGCATCAGCGACGACGTCGATTCCGTCGGCAGTAAGGATCATCTTGAACCCGGTACGTACGAGTGCCTGGTCGTCGGCGATAACAACGCGCAACTGATCGTTCACGACTGCGTCACCGGAATCTCGGCGGTGACGCGGTAGCCGCCCGTCGGGCGTCGTCCGGCATAAAGCGTGCCGCCGTACAAAGCGAGCCGGTCGCGCAGCCCGTTCAAGCCACGGCCATTTCCTGAATTCGCGGACGACGATGACGTGCCCCCGGTGTCGGTGACATCGACCTGGACGGCATTCTCGACGTAGTCGATCGAGATCGCGATGCTCGACCCAACGGCATGCTTCACCGCATTCGTCAGTGCCTCTTGTACGACTCGATACGCGGCAAGATCAGCTCCTGCTGATAACGCAATCGGCCTTCCAGTAATGCTCACCGACACCTCGACACCCGCTTCGTGCACTCGCGCGACCAACTCGTCGAGCTGGCCCAAACCGGGCTGCGGAGTGAGATCTGTGACCGCGGCGTCGTCCGGAGCGTCCGGGCTCATCGTCAACAGGCCCATGACATGACGGAGTTCGGTCATGGCCGCACGGCCGCCTGCTTCGACCGCAAGCAATGCTTCTCGCGCCTGATCGGGCGCGGCGTCCATGACTTTGCGCGCTGCGCCGGCCTGCACGACCATCACGCTGACGTTGTGGGTGAGCACGTCGTGCAGTTCGCGCGCGATCCGAGCCCGTTCGAATTCGACTGCGGATTGCGTCGCCGCGGCCTGTTCGGCTTCGAGCGCCTGCAACCTTTGCTTCCAGCCATTGACCGCGTTTGCCGCAAGCCCGATGACGAGCAGCAGGATGAACGGCACGAAGCCGGGCGTGATGTCAGGCACCGCGGAGTCGTGAAAAGTGCCGAGCAATAGCGCGACAGCGACCGCGCTGGTTAGTGCGAGAGTTCGATAAGGGCTGTACATGACGGCGCCGTACGCGACGAGCACGCATGCGATGAAGGTGAATACCGAGGCATCATCAGAGCGAGCGCCAGTGTGCAAGACGATCGAGGCAATGGCGACGCCCCACAAAGCCGCGACCGGGTATCGACGCCGAAGCGCGAGCGGCAGCGTCATCAGCGCCGCGACAACACAGGGCCAGTCGGCGAAAGCGGGCGCCCTACCGAAATCCAACAGAGGTCCGGGCGGCACGGGCGGCGCCGGACCCAGCGGCACGTTCACCAACCCTTTGATGATCCCGCCGGTGCCCCCTTGGCGACGCATACCTTCGAACGTGCCGGCCGCGAGCACGATCGCGAGCAAGACGTCGGCAATCCACGCCCATCGTGACAGCTGCGGCTGCGGCGCTGTGGCGGTACGCAGCGATCCGAACCACGCGGCGACGCGGCCTCTGAAAAGGTCCGGCGGGCGGCTGGTGTTCGTCGACGCGGTGCTCACGAGTCGAGTGTCGCAAGAGCAGGCGGCTCGGCGCATCAATCCCCGCGACCATCGCCGTCGTCCGTTCGCATACATCGCAAGGATGACGCCAGCTCTGATCAGCCTTTTGCGGTAACGAAGTTCGTCACCCAGGGCGACGAGGCTTCCGGCCGCCGACCCCTACCTTCTGGCTGCGGTCACGACAACGTCGGCCGCGAACACCCGATGCGGGAGGCAAGCGGTGACGATCAATCGGACGACGACAGCGGCACTCATCGAGCTGGACGCCGTGACTAAGGCGTATACCGAAGGTCCGCCCGCACTGGCGGGCCTCTCGCTCACAGTGCAAGCCGGCGAGGCCGTCGCGATTCTGGGGCCCTCAGGTAGCGGGAAGTCGACGCTGCTCAACTTGATCGCGGGTCTCGACAGGCCGACCGCGGGAAGCGTGACGGTTGACGGCATCCGGATCGATCAACTGAGTGAAGCCGGGTCGGCCAAATATCGGCGCGCCCGCATCGGCATGGTGTTTCAGTTCTTCAACCTGCTCGACGATCTGACCGTGCTCGATAACGTTTTGCTCCCAGCACAACTGGCCGGCACGTCTCGCGCGAAGGCCGGCGCGCGAGCCAACGAATTACTCGAATATCTCGGCATCAACCGGCACGCAGCCGCCTATCCCGGCCGGCTTTCCGGTGGCGAACGGCAGCGGGTTGCGGTTGCGCGCGCGCTGATGAACCGGCCGGCCCTGTTGCTCGCCGACGAACCGACTGGCGCGCTCGACACTGCGAGTGGTGCCGACGTCCGGCAGCTGCTCATTGACCTCAACGCCGACGGGCAGACCATCGTGCTCGTCACGCACGACTTTGCACTCGCCGAAGCGTGCGCGAGCCGTACGATCGAGTTACGCGACGGAACGATCGTGCGCGATGTGACGGCGGCCGTGCGATGAGTGCGCTCGCCCGCGTCGTCCGCGGCGGTGTTACGCGACGCAAGGTGCAAACCCTCGTGATGGCGCTGACGGCGCTGTTTGCGGTGACCGCGTCGGTGATGGCGGCAGGGTTGTTGGTGGCGTCGAACGCGCCGTTCGATCACGCTTTTGCCAAGCAGCACGGACCTCATCTGGTCGCGGTCTTCGACGGCTCGAAGGCAACACCGGCGAAACTCGATGCAACGAAAAGCGCGGCCGGCGTGACCGCGGCGGCAGGTCCTTATCCGGTGGTGACCATTCATCCGGAATCGGCGGGCACCAATAATGGCGCTGATGTCGGAGGAATTCCTGGTGGCGCGCTGCCGCCGGGCATCCAGCTCGGACCTCTCACGATTGCCGGTCGCGCGAACCCCGGCGGTGCCGTCGACGATCTCACGTTGGTGCATGGCCGCTGGGCGACGAAGCCCGACGAGATCGTGATCGCTTCTGACAGTTCGCTGCCGGCTGCCATTGGTCTTCAAATCAAGGCAACTGATGCACCCGGGAGCCCGACCTTCACCGTCGTCGGCGTCGCGCGTTCGGTCGCGCAAACCGCCGACGCGTGGGTAATTCCAGACGAGGCGCGCACGCTCGCGTCGTCCGCAAACCCGCTCGAATTCCAGATGCTCTACCGATTTTCGAGCGCCCAGACGGACGACGACATCTCCGCCGACCGACGGGCGCTGACTGCTGCTTCTCCGCCGGGGGCGTTGACGGGAACGCAGTCGTACCTCGCCACCAAGAAGGTCGCCGACGCCAACACCGCTGCGTTCGTGCCGTTCATTGCGGCTTTCGGCGTGCTTGGGCTCGTTCTCGCCGTCCTCATCATCGGGATCGTCGTGAGCGGCGCCGTAGGGGCGGCGATCCGGCGCATCGGCGTGCTGAAAGCGCTCGGTTTCACGCCGGCGCAGGTGGTTCGCGCCTACGTCGCGCAGGCGCTTCTTCCCGCACTCATCGGCATTGCGCTCGGCGTGCTGTTCGGGAATTTGCTTGCTGTGCCGGTGTTGCACGGTGCCGAGGGCACATACGGCACGGCGGGTCTGTCGATTCCGTTGTGGGTCAACGTTTTGGTTCCGCTGCTTGCAGCCGTGCTGGTCGCGATCGCTGCGGTCGTGCCGGCATTACGTGCCGGCCGGTTGCGTGCTGCCGAGGCAATCGCGTTGGGCGCAACGCCGAAGACCAACACGCATGGACGACGCATGCAGCGGCTGGCGTCTCGGCTTCCCTTCCCGAGGGCAATCAGCCTCGGGCTCGCGAACCCGCTGGCTCGGCCGGCTCGCTCGGCCGCGACGGGTGGCGCCGTGCTATTCGGTGCGATCGCGATTACCTTCGCTTTCGGTCTCACGGCGACGTTGAACAATGTGCAGCAGGGCCGTGACCTCGACTCTGCAGGGCAGGTGATCGTTCGCACCGAGTCGTTCGGCCCGAACGGGCCACACAAGGTGGTCAAGCAACAGAGCGCGCCGCAGCAGAGCGCGCCGCAGGCGGTGCCGACCCAGGCTGACCCGAACGAAGTGGCCGCGGCGATCGCCGCTCAACCCGGCACGCGATCGTTTTACGGCACCACCGAAGCCTCGTTGGCTGTTGCCGGACTCGCGAACGGCACCGATGTCATCGCCTATCAAGGGGACTCGTCGTGGGCTACCCATCAGATGATCGAGGGCCATTGGCTCACTGCCAAAGGTCAGGCCGTGCTGTCGAGCCTCGCGCTCCAGTCGAGCGGCCTGCGCGTCGGTGACGAGATCACGTTGTCGAACGGCGGTCGCTCGGCGCGGCTTCAAGTGGTCGGTGAGGTACTCGACCTGCACGACTCAGGCATTGCCGTGTTCACCGATACGTCAACGTTTTCGGCCATCGGGATCCCATCGGGTCCCGATGACTTCCACGTCGCCCTCAAGGATGGGACGTCTCTGGCCGGGTATCTCGAAGGCCTGAAACCGGGGCTGCTTGCCATCGGTGCTGACGCCGACCCGAATCCGGCGAACAAGTCCGACGTCATCGAAACGATGGATGCACTCATAGCGACGCTGACCATCATGCTCGTTGCGGTCGCCGGCCTCGGCGTGCTGAACGCTGTGGTGCTCGAAACGCGTGACCGCACCCACGACCTCGGCGTGCTGAAATCACTCGGCATGACGCCGCGCCAGACCATCGCCTCTGTGATCACGTCCGTCGCCGGAATCGGTTTGCTCGCAGGGGTTATCGGCGTCCCGCTCGGCGTCGCGCTGCATCATTACGTGGTGCCGATCATGGGTCGTACCGTCGCGACGAAGTTGCCCTCAGTCGACGTAGCGGTCTACCACGCGCCGACGCTCGTCGCCCTGGTCTTCGGCGGCCTGGTCATTGCGGTTGCGGGCGCGTTGCTGCCAGCCGGATGGGCGGCGAAGATTCGCACGGCAACAGCCTTACGCACCGAGTAGGGCGTGAGGCCGTTTGGTTCGCAGCAAGATCGATCGCTTACGGTGTCCGAATGAAATACGGCTCAACACGGCAAGCACGATCGAGCGCGTGGCGGATCGTCGCCGCACTCTCAGGCATCTGCGTAGCTGTGTGCACGGCCGGGTGCACCGGGGCGACCAAACAGGCTGCGTCCACAACGAAACCCGCGACGCCGGCTGCGTCACAGTCGCCGATGGAGATGGCGAGCGGTTCGCCCTCTCAGGCGAGCAGCGCGACCGGTCCGCCGCAGGGCGCGACGGTCGAGGATTTCCTTTCGCCGTCCGGCAACATCAGTTGCGAGATCGACGCCGGTGCCACGCTGCCGGACGCCACGTATTGCCAAACGATGTCGCCGGCGCAATCGGTGACGCTGTCGCCGTCCGGCTCGGTCAAGGTTTGCACGGGTGTCTCGTGCCTGGGCAACCCGCCCGAGGACGCGACCACGCTGGCGTACGGCAGCGCGGTCGCATTGGGCGCGTTCCATTGCTCGTCGGCGTCCACCGGGATGAGTTGCACCGCCGCCGGTCACGGGTTCGAGATCTCCCGAACCGCGATCACGCCCATCGGCACGCCGGTGGTGGCGCTGAGCCCGGGTTCGTATCACGGCACCGTCGATAGCGCCAAAACGTCACCGTCGCGCAATCGCAATGGGCTGCCGAGGTGCAGATCCACAGGTCGTGGGACATCGTGATCGCCAGCGGTCAACCGGTGCAGATCACCGACGGGCCGACGACCTGCTAACTGATCACGTGCTAGTCCCAAAGCCTCGCCAAGTCGGACGCAAGCCTTTCTAGCTATCTAGACACTCAGTGTATACCTGTGGTGTATGGTCGTTCCATGAGCGTCTCACTTACCCTTCTCGGGCTCCTCGAACGCGAGCCCAGCCACGGCTACGACCTCAAGCGCGACTACGACACCTTCTTCGGCCGCGGCAAGCCGCTGCCCTTCGGTCAGGTGTACTCGACCCTCGCGAGGCTGGCCCGCGACGGCAAGGTCATCGCCGGCGACCCCGAACCCGGCGCCGGTCCTGAGCGGAAGCGTTACGTCATCACCGAGCAAGGGGCCACCGAGGTCGAGACATGGCTCGCCGAGCCGGTCGAGCCCGAGCCACACCTGCAAACCATCTTGTTCGCCAAGGTCGTGCTCGCGCTGATGCTGCACCGACCGGCCGCCGAATACCTGGACGTCCAGCGCGCGGCACACCTGCAACGCATGCGCGAACTCACCGACGTCAAACGCACCGGCGGGCTGGTCGACGCGCTGCTGGCCGATCACGGCCTGTTCCACCTCGAAGCCGACTTGCGCTGGATCGACCTCACGGCAGCGCGCCTGCAAACCCTCGCAGCGGCGGTGCAGCGATGAGCGCCAACCACTCTTCAGCGCAGTCGGGCGAGCCGATCGTCGAGGCTCGCGACGTCCATTTCTCATTCGGGACGACGCCAGCGCTTCGCGGCGCCAGCGTGCAAGTGAAGGCGGGCGAAATTCTGGCAGTCATGGGTCCGTCGGGGTCGGGCAAATCGACGCTGCTGCACTGCCTCGCCGGAATTCTCGTTCCTGACCAAGGCGGAACTCATTTCGCCGGACGACGGATCGACACCCTGCGGGACACCGAGCGAAGCGCGTTACGGCGAGACGAATTCGGGTTCGTTTTTCAGTTCGGCCAGCTGGTGCCCGAACTCACCGCCGAGGAAAACGTTGCGCTACCGCTGTTGCTCAGCGGTGTGCGGCGGCCGAAAGCACTGACCGAAGCGCGCAGCTGGTTCGAGCGGCTCGAACTCGACGGGCTGCACGACCGGCGGTCAGGTGAGCTGTCGGGTGGCCAAGCGCAGCGGGTCGCTTTGGCCCGCGGGCTGGTGGCACGCCCGCAGGTCTTGTTCGCCGATGAGCCGACGGGCGCACTCGATTCCCTTACTGGTGAACACGTGATGAACTTGCTCACCGCCGCTGCACGCGAGCAGGGCACGACGGTCATCTTGGTCACTCATGAGCCGCGAGTCGCCGCGTATGCCGATCGCGAGGTCGTCGTGCGAGACGGGAAGGTCAGCCCGCTCACGTCCGATCGGGTCAACGCATGATTCGGCTCGGCCTGCGATTGACCTTGGCCGGGGGCCGTGAAGCTCTCGCCCGGCTTGCGCTGATCGCCGTCGCGGTGATGGTCGGTGTCGGACTCCTGCTGGCCACCGTCGCGACGCTCAACGCCGTCCAAAATCAAAATGCACGCTACGCCTGGCTTGAGACCGGCTACCAGGGATCGAACGCACCGGCCGCGACATCGAGGTCCGGGACGACGACAGCGGATCCCCTCTGGTGGCGACTGCGCGCCGACTATTACCGCGGTGATTTGATCGGGCGCCTCGACGTTGCGCCGACCGGGCCAAATTCCCCGATCCCGCCGGGGATTGCGAAACTCCCTGGCCCGGGCCAGTTCTACGCTTCGCCCGCGTTGGGGAAGCTGCTGCGTGATACACCGGCCGCCGAGCTCGGCGATCGATATCCGGGCGTTGAGGTCGGCACAATCGGGGCAGCTGCGCTACCGGCGCCGAACTCTCTCGTCGTCATTATCGGTGATAGTGCGGCAGACCTCTCGCAGCAGGACGGCGCCCGTCAGGTCACGAGCATCAGCACGACGAAGCCCGACAAGTGCAACGGCGAGTGCGCGCCCGGAGTCGGCAACAACGGCAACGGCCTCACGCTGATCCTCTCGGTGGTCGTCGCCGGTTTGCTGTTCCCGGTGCTGATTTTCATCGGCGCAGCTACCCGGCTGTCGGCCGCACGGCGTGAACAACGGTTCGCCGCGATGCGTCTGGTCGGTGCAACACCCCGGCAAGTTTCCGTTATCGCGACGGTCGAATCGGTCGTTGCAGCCGCGGCCGGAGTGGCTGCCGGCTTCGGATTGTTCTACGTACTTCGCGTGCCGTTGGCGGCGATCCAGTTCACGGGTGACCCGTTCTTCACCAGCGACTTGTCGCTGAGCCTGGCGAATGTGTTGCTCATCGCACTCGGAATTCCGCTCGCTGCAGCGGTTGCGGCGCGGCTTGCCTTGCGGCGAGTGCGTATTTCCCCACTAGGTGTCTCGCGCCGAGTCACCCCTCGCCCGCCCCGACCAAGGCGGCTGATTCCGTTGCTGGTCGGCATTGTCGAACTCGGCTACTTCGCGTACGTCCGCGATATCGGTGCGCGGAGCCACACCAGCACCAATACCGAGGCAGTCGCGTACCTGATCGGCGTCCTGCTCGTCATGGCCGGGCTCGTCATCGCCGGACCGTGGCTCACGCTGGTGGCGTCCCGGGTAAGCGCGCGGCGGGCAACGCGGCCCGCGACCCTCATCGCCGCCCGTCGACTGGCCGACAATCCGCACGCGAGCTTTCGTGCGATCAGCGGGCTCATTCTTGCGGTGTTCATCGCCACGGCCAGCATCGGCATTATCACTACCATCGTCGCGTACGACGGCAGCTCCGCGCCCACCACGTCGTCCGACGGCGGCCTGCTTGTCGACAGTTTCGGTGGGCCGCAGCCGGGTAGCGGCAACGACGTTTCGATTTCGGCGACGACAAAAACGGCCTTGACGTCGATCCCTGGAGTTACTGGGGTTGCCTCGATTTACGACGCGTCCGGAGGCATTTTTCAACCGGATCGGCCTGGGTCAGCAACCTCGTGCGCCGAGATTGCCCGTATTCCGGCACTCGGGCACTGCCAGCCCGGGGCAGCAACCGCGCTGATCAGCCTCCCACTCGGCGGTGGGGTCGTCAGTCATCAGATAGCGCGGCATCTCCGGGCGTGGCCCGACGCCGACCTAACGACGGCTCAACTTCAGGCGTTGCCGCTCGACATGGTCGTCGTGGGTACCGACGGGTCGACCGCGGCCGTCGAAAGTGCGCGCACGGTGCTCGACCTGCAGTTCGCCAACGACTACGCGGCGCAGACGATCAGCGAAATTCACACCTCCGATGCACGTCTGCTCGACGGCTATCGTCAGCTCGCTAACGTCATCATCTTGACCAGCTTGCCGATCGCGGGTTGCAGCCTCGCGGTGAGCATCGCCGGCGGGCTCGCGGAGCGCAAACGTCCGTTCAGTCTGTTGCGGCTGGCCGGTGCGCCGCTTGCTATGTTGCGCCGGGTCATCTTGCTCGAAGCCGCCGCGCCGTTGGCGATCACCGCGGTCGTTTCGGCAGCTGCGGGATTCGTCGCGGCACAGCTTTTCCTGCGGGCGCAGCTAGCCGAAACGCTGCAACCGCCGGGTTTGCAGTACTACGTCGTCGTCGCCGTCGGACTCCTCGCCTCGCTGGCCGTTATCGCGTCCACGCTTCCACTGCTCCGACGCATCAGCGGCCCTGAAGCGGCCCGCAACGAGTGAGCCAGCTGTACGAAATCAAGGTCGTGCCTAGCGACGGCGTGGCTGAGATGGGCACGGATTATCGCAGTGCTTTTCGTCGTCCGAAGGCCTTACTGTGGCGCGTATCGAGGTCCGTACTCCAGGAGGCACCATGACGACGTTGGCGAATCGGCCCAACGCTGCGTTGCTCGTGATCGACGTCCAGAACGGCGTCGTGGCGCAGGCGCACGACAGAGAGAACGTGATTGCCAACATCGCTGCCGTTGTCGATAAGGCGCGAGCGGCCCGCGTCGATGTCGTGTGGGTGCAGCACAACAGCGACGAGCTGCAGCCCGACAGCGAAAGTTGGCAATACGTTGCCGAGTTAGCGCGACGTGACTCAGAACCGTTGATACAAAAGCGTTACGGCGACTCGTTCGAAGACACCGACCTCGAGTCGGTACTTGCTGCGAACGGCGTCGGGCGATTGTTCGTGACCGGCGCGCAGACCGATGCGTGCGTGCGGTCGACGTTGCACGGCGCGTTCACTCGCGGTTACGACACGAAATTGGTCGCCGACGCACATACCACCGAAGACCTGTCGCCCTACGGCGCTCCGCCCCCGGCTCAGGTAATCGCTCACACCAACCTGTACTGGCAATTCCAGGAAGCACCCGGTCGAACCGCAGGAATCGTCAAGACCGCCGACCTTGACTTCGCTTCCGACGGAGCACCGGCCTAGCGACGGCGCTCCTGTCGCAAGCGCCACCGCCTCAGGTCAGGCTCAGGTTCAAGACCGTCGCCGTCCTGTGCCGGAGGTTCTCTCCTGTCGCGGCGGAAGTCAGTATGGATCTTCTGGAAACCCTTGAACTTCTGCACCTGCACGTACATCGCATACGCACGCTGGTCGGCCGGTGTGAGCTCGACGTCGTCGGTGAACGGAGTCATCAACGAGCGCGGCCATAGCCGGTAGTGCAGCACGGCGTTGATTTCCGCCGACACCATCAGCGCCAACGCCTGAAGATAAATCCAGGCGATTGCTGCGAGCACAACGCCGAACACGCCGTAAAGGCTGTCACCGTGGTGCGCCTCGTGACTGACATAAAGCGCTCCGAACACCTGAAGCGTCTCCCACGATGCACCGGCGAGAATTCCTCCCGTGATGAGTTGCCGCACATGCGGAGCCCGTGCGGTGAGCAAATGGCAGGCGCCCGTGAAAAGTGCAACGTTGATGACGAACGTGAGCGCGTAGCCGACCAGCCGAAGTCCGATGCCGAACTCCGCCGATAACCCGTTCGCGGTAGCCGCCAGTGCCGCGATTGCGGTGGAAAGTAAGACGGCGGTGCCGAGAAGGCCGAGAAGCCCGAGGCTGCGCAGTCGGGATTTCAGCGGGTTGGGTTGCTCGTTTCGCGGCACCCCGTAGATCTGGTTGAACGCAGCCTGCGCGGCCTGCATCGCGCCCAGACCGCCGTAAAGCGTGCCGACAATGCCGACCGCGAGTGCAGCGCCGCTGCCGTGGAAGCCGCTGATGTTCTCCCGCAGCTGCGAACTGATGCCGGGGAAGTTGTTCAGCGCCGACTGGATGAGCCGCTGTCGCAGGTGCGGCTCGCCGTCCAGAAAGAACCCGGCGGCGCTGACGAACAGTAGTAAGAGCGGAAACAGCGACACGAACGCGTAGTAGGTGACGAGCGCGGCGAGATGCAGGCCGCGGTCGTCGAACAGCTTGTACGACACCGCGATCGGAAAGCCCGCCGACGAGTGCTCGCGCTGGAAGCGATCGACTCGGCTGATGGCGGGCACGCTAGGCAGGTACCCATTCGCGCCGGGTTTCGTCTCGGACGACGACGGGTGCTCGCCGAACGCCTACGCGATCGCGGCTTCGAGCAAGGCCGTTGCTACGGTGCGAGCCGACTCGCCGACCGCCGGATTATGGTCCATGCGGGCAGCCACCGACGCGCCGTCGTAGAGCAGCATGAACTGGGTCGCCAGAGTGTCGCCATCGCGAGCGCCGGCCTCGGTGGCGAGCGCCGCGAAAAGCGATCGCAGCCAATCACGAGCTTGCGTGCTGACCTCGTTAACCGCACCGCCGGAGGGGCTTTCGGCGCTGGCGTTGACGAACGCGCAACCGCGATACGTGGGTTGGGTGAGCATCTCACCGAGCGCGTCGAAAATGCCGAGCAGCTTGTCGCGCGGGTTGTCGTACTGCTCGATCGCCGCAGTGATGCGGTGCTGCCGTGCCTCGTGCCGGCGGGTCAGATATACGCGTACCAGTTCGTCCTTGCTGCCGAACGCGCTGTAAAGCGTGGCCTTGGCGACCCCAGCCCGTTCGAGCACCTTTTCGATGCCGACCGTGTGCACGCCCTCGCCGTAGAACAGCTCGTCTGCGGCGGCGAGCAGCCGCTCGCGCGCTGATGTTCGATCGCTGCTTTTCGACGTCTCGATGGCCATGGCTTGACAATAACAGACCGGTCTGTCTACTCTCAAGCACCACAGACAGACCGGTCTGTACAGCACGTTGAGGAGGCTCGCATGTCCGTCAACGAGTTCGCGCCCGGCCGGGCAGTCCCGCGGCCGCGCCGCACGACACTCTCGACGCGGGGGCGCCTTCCCGCGGCTGCGGCGTTCTATTTGCAGGCGTCGATCCTGGTCTTCTTTCTCGCCGGGTCGAGTGCGCCCACCCCGCTTTACGCGCTATATCAGGCCAAATGGGGCTTCTCGCCGATCACCACGACGGTCGTCTTCGGTATCTACGCCCTCGCCGTCCTGGCCGCGCTGCTCGTTGTCGGTTCGCTTTCGGACCATGTCGGACGGCGACCGGTGCTGCTCGTTGCGGTCGCCGCGCAGGCCGTCACGATGCTGATCTTCGCGACGGCGGACGGCGTGCCTGCGCTGCTGGTGGCGCGCGTTGTTCAGGGTCTGTCGACTGGCGCCGCCGCAGGTGCGATCGGGGCCGGACTGCTCGACCTGCACAAGGCCAGAGGCACGATCGCGAACGCGATCGCACCGCTGCTCGGCACCGCCTCAGGAGCGATCGGGTCGGGACTGCTTGTGCAGTACCTGCCCGCGCCTACGCATCTTGTGTACCTCAGCCTCTTCGGCATTTTCCTCGTCCAGGGCATCGGTCTTGTTTTCATGGCTGAATCCGCGACGCAGCGGCCCGGCGCACTGGCTTCGCTGCGGCCGCAGTTCGGACTGCCCGACGCGGTACGGCGTCCGGCACTGCTCGCGATTCCGATGCTGGTAGCCGTCTGGGCATTGCCCGGGTTTTACGGGTCGGTCGGTCCGGCGTTGATCCGCCGCATCGCGGGTTCGAACTCCGCCTTGCTCGGCGGGTTCGGCTTGTTCATTCTGGCGGTTGGTGGTGCGGCGTCCGTTGCGGCGCTGCGCTCCGTGAGCGCCCGCGGCGAGATGGTCTTCGGTTCGGTCGCTGTGCTGGTGGGCGTGGCTGCCACGTTGATCGCCGTGGCCAACAACTCGACGATCTGGTTCTTCGTCGCGACAGCCGTGGCCGGCTCCGGCTTTGGCGCCGGATTCCAAGGCGCGATCCGCACGGTGCTGCCACTGGCCGCGGCGCACCAGCGGGCCGGTGTCCTGTCGATCCTTTACGTCGTGTCCTACCTGGCCATGGGATTGCCTGCGGTGATCGCCGGCTTTCTCGTCGTCGATGGCGGCGGAGTCATCGATACCGCACGCGAGTACGGGTTCGGCGTGTTGGCGCTGGCTGGCATCGCCCTCGCCGGTCTCGCCACGTCGAACCGCCGCGCGCGGTCTCCGCAGCCGGTCGCAATGGAATGCCCAACCGGTAAGGCGCTTGCTCGCGCGAGCTGATTCGGGCACCGTCGGGATCGGGGGACGACGACATCGGGGGACGACGACATCGGGCGGACGACGAGGTCGGGCGGCCAGCCGGGTCGATCGGACGATCGCGAGTAACGGCGGGTGAGATGGTCACGGTAGACGATGTGCGGCGGATAGCAACCCCGCTACCACGCACCCAGGAAGCGCTCGTCAGGGATCGGGTCAAATTTCGAGTCGGCCGCATCGTCTATCTCGCCTTGTCGCGCGACGAGACGCTGCTCGGGTTCGCATTTCCGCGAGAAGAGCGAGCGGCGCTGGTGGCGGCCGATCCCGATACGTTCCTGATGCCGATCAAATCGGACGAGCGTTACAACTGGGTTCGGGTGCGGCTTGCTGCGATCGACGAAACCCAACTGCGCGAGATCATTCTCGATGCGTGGCGAATGGTCGTGCCGAAGCGGCTGGCAGCCGCGCACCTCGACGGGGCTTGAGCGTGACCCGAAGGAAGTAGAAAGCCGAGGGCCGACCCGTTCCTGGTGGGTCGGCCCTCGGCAGCTTTGGGGCTACTGCCGTGCTAGCGCAGCAGATCTAGTGCAGTTTTGCCAACTGCGCGAGTTGCAATGCCTGCTGATTGAACCAAGCGCCCGCGGCCGGGTCGGTGATTCCCCACAGCGGGTCATTGTTTTGCTGCTGGGTAGTGTCCCAGTTCCACGGGTTGTACTGGGTGTAATCCCAGGCCCGCGCGCCACCGGCGATGTTGCATTGCCCGTCGGATTGGCCCGGAGTCTTCACCCACAGGTACGCGTCGACGAGCGGCACGCCGGTGTGGGTCGTCGGCAGCAGGCCGAGGCCCGCTCCCGGCGGGTTGCACCAGTTGCCTCCCGCAAGCGACGACACGACGTTCGCCGGCTGGTTGTACGGCGCAGCCGAGTAGGCGCTCATGTTGTTCGGCCCGTTGCCGTTGCGGCTGGTGTCGACGACGAAGTGCGCCGTCGGTGTGGTCGTGCCCAGAATCGATGCGTAGCGACTGTCGATCCCGATGGTGTTCAGGGTCGGGTCACTGGCGGTCTCGCTCCAGACGCCATACGGGCTGAGTGCGACGCCGGTCCAGTTGTTCGCCGGGCCGCCGCTCCAATACATGTCACCGCAACTGCCGTAGTCACCGGGCACGACTTTCTCGGTGTAGGTGAGGCAGTCAGAGATCCAGGTGCCGTAGAAATCAAGGTTCGCCGTGTACTGGTAGTTCGACGTGTTCAGCGAGAATCCCTGCACGTCGCTCACGCCGGCTTGTTCGAGCCGCGTCGAGATATCGGCGACCGAATGCCACGCACTGTGGCCGGCGTCGAGATACACCAGCGAGTTGCGGTCGTTGTTCTCGATCGACTCGGCCGCGTATTTGATGTCGGCGATGCGTCCGGCGGTCAAGGCCGCGACGTCCTGGCCGGGGTAGGCGGCAGGACAGTCACTTGGCAGGTTCGCGAGACCGTCGGGTTCGACGATCACGATGGCCCTGCTGTTGCCGAGGCCTTTCACGAAGCCGTCGATCCAGGCCTGGTAGGCCGGGTCGCTTCCCGCCCCGCCCGAGGAGTACTGCGAGCAGTCGCGTCCCGGCACGTTGTAGGCGACGAGCACTGGCACGTCGCGCACTCTCGAAGCGCGGACGACGGTCTCATGCACTTGCTTCTGGACGTCGAGCGGACCACCGCTGGTGAACCAGACCGCCTGTGGTGTCGATGCCATCTGGGCAATCGACAGGGCGTCTGAGAGATCGTGATTTCGGAGGAGGCTCTTGACCTGCTCGATCGCCCCCTTGTCGGGCGGCGGCGTGTAGAGCCGGGCATCTTGCGTCAACGAGTGCGCGGGTGCGTTGCTCACTGACGCCTGCCCCGGTGCGGCGAGCGCCGTCCCGCTTATGCCGACGCTGACAGCGGCAGCGGCCGACGCGGCGGCAAAGACAAGGGATCTTGGTCTCGTTCCCACAGTTTCACTTCCTGTTCGGTTGTTCGGCTTGGTCACGGCACTGCCGACTTCGCCCGTCGCGCCGTGTTTCGTTCTGCCAGGAACGGTCGTCCAACCTTTCCCCATATGGAAAAACGCGGTGGGGACCGCAGCGTCCACCACGTCGCGTGCCGCCCGTTGTGCGGGCCGACCAGTCGTGGGAACGTTCCCCGATAGTTTTGGCAGCGTCTCCTCAACTGTCAAGGCCTGGTGTGGGTGACGAGGGCTACTCGCAGCGGTTCCCCAGCCCGCCACCTAGATCGCCGTATGCTTTCGCACCAAACGGAAGGCGCCAGGGTGATCAAGTATCTGGGCTCGAAGCGGGTGCTCGTGCCGGTTCTCGGCGAGATCATGTCGGCCGTCAGCGCGTCGACCGCGCTCGACCTCTTCACGGGTACGACCCGGGTCGCCCAGGAATTCAAGCGGCGGGGCGCGGACGTGATCGCCATCGACACGTCGAGCTATTCAGAAGTGCTGGCGAACTGCTACATCACCACCGACGCAACGACGGTAGACAAGGACGAACTGGACGACGCGATCGCCGAACTGAATGCGCTCGCTGGCCGACCCGGCTATTTCACCGAGACGTTTTGCGAGAAGTCGCGGTATTTCCAGCCCAAGAACGGTGCGCGGATCGACGCGATCAGAGATCGCCTCGAGGCCGATTTCCGCGGATCACCGATCTTCCCGGTGTTGCTGACCTCGTTGATGCTCGCGGCCGATCACGTCGACTCGACGGCCGGCGTGCAGATGGCTTACCTCAAGCAGTGGGCTCCGCGGGCGCACAACGATCTGCAGCTTCGGTTGCCCGAACTGATTGCCGGCACTGGTAGCGCGGCCCGCGGCGACGCCACCGCGCTCGCGTCGGCGCTACCCGCCGTCGATCTGGCGTACCTTGACCCGCCCTACAACCAACACCGCTACTTCACCAACTACCACGTGTGGGAGTCGTTGGTGCGCTGGGATTCGCCCGACCATTACGGGATCGCCTGCAAGCGCACCGACGCCCGCGAACCGGCGTCTCGGTCGAGTTTCGACAGCAAGAAAACGATGCCTACGGCACTCGCGGCCGTCATCGACCAGGTTCGGGCCGAGGTCGTCGTGGTCTCGTACAACAACGAATCGTGGGTCGAACCCGCGCAGATCACCGCCTGGTTGCGCGAGGCGGGGCACGACGACGTTCGCATGTTGTCATTCGACTTCAAGCGCTACGT
>JBOGEK010000505.1:0-1593 GCA_050743645.1 Acidothermaceae bacterium | reverse complement strand
GCACAGCGCCGAGCACCAAAATCGCCGCCAACAAGATCGCCAGCCGGAGATAAGGCACCACCAGGCCATGCACCGGGTGGAACGCGCTTGTCGCCAATGCACCGATGCTGAGCGAGTGGCTGTCGGCAGAAAAGCCTTCAAGCAAGGCGTTTTGGATGACCACCGAGAGCCCGAACGTGACGAGCAGCGTCGTGAGCGGGCCGCTTGCCAAGCTGCGCTGCAGAATGGTGCGCTGCGCGCCGTAGCCGAATACCGCGAAGATCGGTGGTACGAACAGCAGCGCCCACAGGGCGTTCGTATGCACGCTGGGCAAGATCGCGACCGCGACGTACGCGCCGAGCACGGCAAGGTCACCGTGCGCCAGGTTGATGACACCGACGACGCCGAAGAGCAACGACAGCCCGCACGCGAAGAGCGCGAACAGGCCACCGAGCATCAAGCCCTGGACGATGGCGTTTACCCAGACCATGACGGCGCCGCCGATCCGAATCCGAAGTACGCGGCCTCGACCTGCGCGGAGGTGTGGTCGCTCGGCCGACCTTCGAGCGTGGTCCGGCCTTCGAGCAGGCACTGGAACCGGTTGGCAACGCGAAGTGCTTGCGCGACGTCCTGCTCGACGACGAGCACCGCCATATCCGTCTCGAGCAGCGACGGAAGAGTCTCGTAGATGCGCTTGACGATGACCGGTGCGAGTCCGAGCGAGATCTCGTCGAGCATCAGTACGCGCGGATTCGCGACCAGCGCGCGACCGATCGCGACGACCTGCTGCTCACCGCCGGAAAGGTGCGCCGTCTGCTCCTTGTAACGCGTGCGCATCCACGGAAAGAGGTCGAAGACTTTGTCGGGGGTCCAGCTTCCGGGGCGGCCGTTCGCTGCCCCGACCTGGAGGTTCTCCTCGACGGTCATCGACAAGAACAGCCGGCGTCCTTCGGGAACGAGCGCGATACCACGCCGAACTCGCCGATCGGACGAAAGGCGCGTTATGTCTTCGCCGTCCAAAGTGATCGTCCCGGCCGTCGGCTTATGAAGTCCGGCAAGCGTGCGCAGCAGCGTCGATTTTCCTGCTCCGTTCGCGCCGACGACGGCGAGCAACTCACCTGCCGCGACGGACAAGTTCAGATTGTGGACGGCGGTCAGTTGACCGTGCTTGATCGTGAGATCGGTTGCTACGAGCAGGGGTTCGGTCGTGCTCATGCGCCATCCGGCAGGTTTTGGCCGGTCACGTCGCCCGGGATGGTGGGCGGCGAGGCGAGCGGGATGGTGAGCGGGGAGGCGGGCAGCGTGGCAGCAGCTGATGCATCGCCGACCACCGACTCCGTGCCGAGGAAGAGCTCTTTGACCTCCTGGCGGCCCAGTACCTCGTGAGGTTCGCCGTCCGCCACGAGGCCACCGAGCGCGAGACACACCAGGCGGTCCACGGTCGACAGTAAAGCGCGGACGACGTGTTCGATCCAGACGACCGAGATGCCGCGAGCGTTGACGTTTCGCACGATCGCGACGAGTTCGGCGACTTCGGGATCGGTCAGCCCGCCCGCGACCTCGTCGAGAAGCAGGAGTCGCGGCGCGGTGGCGAGCGCTCGGGCGACTTCGAGT
>JBOGEK010000504.1:0-3433 GCA_050743645.1 Acidothermaceae bacterium | reverse complement strand
AATGTTCTTTCAGCTCCGACATTTTGCCCTTGAATCCCTTCACTGCAACTCCGCGTGCGTCTTCGTCGTGGTGCGCGAGGCCCATCATCGTCTTCTTCAGCATCGTTGGTTTCACGTGCGGCGGCAGCGGCGGAATTTGCGGGTCAGTAACGAACTCCAGCAGCACCGGTCCGTCGTGCGCGAGCGCTCGGTCCCACGCCGGCCCGACGTCAGCCGGCTTCTCGACCTTGATTCCCTCAAACCCCAACATTCGCGCGAATTCGGCGGCAGGCATGTATGGAACGTCTTGTGTCGACGGGTTCTTCGGGTCGGCCGACAGCACTCGCTGCTCGTACGACACCTGATTGAGATCCTCGTTCACCAACACGGCGAAGATGAGCGTCGGGTTGATCGAACAGAGTTCCTTCACGTAACGCTTCACGGTGAGCAACTCGTTCATGCCGAGCATCTCGAACGCGCCGTCACCGGCGAATGCGATCACCGGTCGGTCGGGGTACGCGAACTTCGCGCTGATCGCGTACGGCACTCCTGGCACCATCGTGGCCAGCGTTCCTGACAGCGACGCCATCATTCCCTCGCGCAGCGCAAGCTGCCGCGCCCACCAGTTCGTCGCCGAGCCGGAGTCGGACGTCGTGATCAGGTTGTCGGGAAGCCGGCGGTTCAGTTCCCAGAACACATATTCGGGGTTGACCGGATCGGCGTCCTGATGTGCCCGGTCTTCCAGTATCCGCCACCAGGTGGCGACCTCGTCTTTGATGCCGTCCTGCCATTTGCGGTTTTCCTTGCGCGTGAGCATCGGGATGAGCGCCTGCAGGGTGTCCTTCGCGTCGCCGACCAACGAGACATCGTTGGGGTAACGGACGCCGATCATCGAGCCGTCGATGTCGATCTCGACGCACTTCGCCTTGCCCTCTTCGGGCAGCCACTCGGCGTAGGGGAACGAGGTGCCAATCATAAAGAGGGTGTCGCAGCCCATCATCATCTTGTGACTGGGCTCGGTGCCCAACAGACCGATCGAACCCGTGACGATCGGTAGGTCGTCTGGGATCGCCGCCTTGCCCAGCAAAGCCTTCGCAATGCCTGCACCCAAGATGTCGGCGGCCTGCAGCACTTCAGCTGAGGCGCCTTTCGCGCCCTGACCAATCAGCATCGCCACTTTCTCCCCGTTGTTGAGGATGTCGGCGGCCTGGCGCAGCAACTCCTTGTCAGGCACCATGTGCGGCTGGCTCCACGTGGCGCTGGTGAACACCGAGCCGTGCGCGCGGGGAGGCTGCGAGAACGGCATCTCCGCGACGTCGTCAGGAACGATCACGACCGCGGGCCGGCGCTCCGTCAGCGCGGATTTGATGGCGCGGTCAAGAACGTGGCGCGCCGAGTACTCGTCCATGACCGTCGAGACGAAACCGGCGATGTCTTTGAAGAACGATTGGAGATCGATTTCCTGCTGATAGTGCGCGCCGACCGAATGCCGTTTCTGCTGACCGACGATCGCGATCACCGGCTGGTGGTCGAGTTTCGCGTCGTAAAGTCCGTTGGCCAGGTGAATCGCACCCGGCCCCGAGGTGGCGATGCAGGCACCGATTTCGCCGGTGAACTTGGCGTGCGCACATGCCATGAACGCAGCCCTCTCCTCGTGCCTGGTCTGCACGAAGTACGGGTCGCCGTCGACCTTCTCGAGCGCGCCGAGGAAGGCGTTGATGCCGTCCCCGGGGTAGCCGTACAGACGATGCACGCCCCACTCGCGGAGCCGTTCGAGCATGTACAGAGCAACATCCGGCATGGCGCCTCCTCGTCGTCGTGCGCTTGCGTCGTCCGTCTTCTCCTGCCCGTTCTCGGCCCGAAGGAACGCAGCTGACGTGCATTCGGCGATCAGTTCTGGGTAGCGGCTCACCATGGCCATCCGCACCCTTGTCGACCACACCAAGCAAGCAGTCCCCGCGAAGACCGACCCGCGAATACCCGGCGGGGTGTACGGACAAGATCGGGTCGACGTCATCGCGCTCCGGCGGGCACTGCGTGAACAGGTTTCGGGCGAGGTGCGCTTCGACCCGAGCTCGAAGGCGATGTATGCCAGCGACGCTTCGAACTTTCGCCAGGTGCCGATCGGCGTCGTCATACCCAAGACGTTGGACGACGTCGTCGCCACCCATCGCATCTGCAGCGAATTCGGAGCACCGATCGTCAACCGTGGCGGCGGCACCAGCCTGTCGGGCGAGACGGTGAACGTAGCGGTCGTCATCGACCACTCGAAGTATCTGACCCGAATCGGCGAGACCGACGTAATGAACCGACTCGTCACCGTCGAGACCGGCGCGATCAACGAGCAGGTCAACGTCAAGACCGGCAAGCAGAATCTGGTGTTCGGCCCTGACCCGTCGTCTCACTCGCGGTGCACGATCGGCGGCAACCTCGGCAACAACTCCTGCGGCACGCATTCGGTGCAGTCACAGCTGTACGGGCCGGGACCGCGAACGTCGGACAACGTGCAGGCGATGGAGATCGTGACCTATCGCGGCGACCGATTCTGGGTGGGCTGCGACGAAGAAGGTCAGCTCGACGAGATCATTGCGGCGGGCGGCCCGAAAGGCGAGATCTATGCGCAGTTGCGCGATCTGCGTGATCGTTATGCCGACGAGATCCGCAGGGTGTACCCGCCGGTCGACGTGTTGCCGCGGCGGGTTTCGGGTTACAACCTCGACGAGTTGCTGCCCGAGAAAGGGTTCAACGTTGCCCGGGCGTTGGTCGGCACTGAGAGCACGTGCGCGACAGCGCTCCAGGGCGTCCTGAAGCTGACGCCGGCGATGTTCGAACGGACGCTCGTGGTCGTCTACTACCCGGACGTTCCTGAGGCCGCCAGCCACGTCGTCGAGATCATCGATCAATGGAAGCCAATCGCGTTGGAGGCAATCGACCATCGGCTGATCTTCGATCAGCGGGTAAAGCACGTCCACGTGCGCGACATCGAGGAACTGCCACGCAACGAGGAAGAAGAGGGCGCCTGGCTGATGGTGCAGTTCGGCTCGGACGACGAAGCCGACTCCGTGCGGCAGGCGGAAGGTTTCATGGCGTGGCTGACCGACGAAAAAGGTTACGCCGCCGACCGCGTCGAGCTGATGAAAAGTGAGCAGGACGGCGGCCGTAGCCAAGAACTCTGGGAGATTCGCGAGGCAGGGCTCGGCTCGACGGCGTTTCCCCCTGACGGCAAGGACCACTGGCCGGGATGGGAGGACTCCGCCGTCCCGCCCGCACACGTCGCCGACTACCTGCGTGACCTGCAGGCGCTGTACAAAAAGCACGATCTGACCGGGGCGATGTACGGCCATCTGGGGCAGGGCTGCATGCATTCGCGGATCAGCTTCGACCTGCGGAACGCCGACGGAATCGCCAACTATCGCGCGTTTCTCGAAGAGGCCTCCGACCTGTGCGTGGCGTA
>JBOGEK010000503.1:0-1772 GCA_050743645.1 Acidothermaceae bacterium | reverse complement strand
CACCAACGCCATCGGGATCGCCATGACGATCAATGCCCGGACGACGTCGAGGTCTCCGACCTCAAGCCGTTCGCGTTTCTTCGCGTTGAACATCATCGCGACCAGCACGATCATCGCCAGCTTGGAGAACTCGGAGGGCTGAAGTGCCAGCCCGCCCCCGAGTTCGATCCAGGCTTTTGCGCCCGACACGTCGGAGCCGATCACGAAGGTTGCGAGCAAGCCGAGGAGGCCTAACGCGTAGATGACGGGTGCGGCACCGCGCATCGCGCGATAGTCGGCGATCGCCGCCAAGGCAGCGAGAACGACACCGATGACGAGGAAGAGTCCCTGATGTTCGGCCTCGGCAAACGGGTGGGTGGGGTTGGCTGGCTTGGTCGCCGCCGCTACGAGCAACACGCCCAGGGTGGCCAGGCTGAAGACGGCCGCCCACAACACCCAGTCGCTGTGCCGAAGCTTCGAATCACGCCCGAGCAAGCCTTCGCTGGGCGGCGGCACCGTGCGTGGGTGCGCAGGCGCGCGGCCGGTGAACGATCCGCTCACCATCAGCGGCTCCAAGCCGCGGTAGCCGGACCGGCCCGCTGCTCGGGCGGAGTCGCGTACAGGTTCGCGCCCGGTACGGAAAGCGCCTTCGGGGTTGCCGAGTGGGACGACGCGGACGTCGATGCATCGGGCGCCGGGGCCGACGGGCTCGCCGAACCCGGTGCCGCCGTCGTACCTGCGCCGGTCACCACCGGAATCGCGGTGGGCGGCGTGCCCTGGGGTAGCGCGGGCCCGACTGCGGCGAACTTGTCGTGCGGCAAGGTGTTGACGCCGTCGAGGCCCCAGATGCCGTCGTAGATCTCGCGGACGGCGGGGGCCGCCGTGATGCCGCCCTGGGCACCTTGGGACACCATCACGACGACGGCGTACTGGGCGGGTCCATTGGCCGGGCCGCCGTACGACGCGAACCACGCGGTCGGGTCTTTCGGCGATCCGTCAGGATTGGTGGCCTGCACTTCGGCAGTACCGGTCTTGCCCGAAACCGTGTAGCGATCGTTCGGGAAACCCGCGAAGGCGGCGCTCGCGGTACCCAACGGGTTGGTGGTGATCTGCGACAACGCCTGCTGCTCGTAGCTCAATACGTTGGCCGGCACCGGCAGCTTCGTCGACGGTGCGTCGATCGTCTTCACGAGGGTGCCCTCGGGCGACACGATCGCCTTGCCGAGCCGAGGCGAGTACAACGTGCCGCCGTTGCCGATAGCGGCATAGGCAGCGGCAAGCTGCATTGGCGACAGCGTGACCGTGCCCTGCCCGATCGCGAAGTTGAGTGCATCGCCCTCGCGATACTGGTAGCCGTCGTGGCAGTTCTCGACGTCGTATTCGCGGTACAGCGGGTTCTTCTCTGTGTTGACCTCGGAGCACCACAGCTTGTGGTTCTTGTTCCACGCGTCGAGCTTTTCTTGCCGGGTCTCGATGTCGCCGGCGCCGTCGATCGGAAGGTCGATTCCGGTGGGCTTGCCGAAGCCGAAGGCTTCGGCCTCATTGATCAGGGCGTCTTTCGGGTGTGCGATGGGCTTGATGCCACCGTCGGCCTTCCACAACGTGTCGGCAACCGAGTAAAAGAACGTGTCGCACGATGTGACCAAGGCCCGCTGGAAGCTGATGTTGCCCTGCCCGGTCTCACCTTCGAAGTTGCTGAAGGTCTGCGTGCCGACGCGGTAGACGCTTGGGCACTCGTAGGTGCCACCCAACGAGAAGTACGGCGTGTTGACCGCCCCCGCTGTGGTGACGAC
>JBOGEK010000502.1:0-9087 GCA_050743645.1 Acidothermaceae bacterium | reverse complement strand
TGGCTGAGGCAACCATGCCCCGTGCAGGTGCTGCGAGCGGCCCAATGCTGAGCCGGACGTCGGTCAGCGGTTCGCCCGTCCGCAGCGCACCCGACGTGGTGTGACCGACTGCAGCCGACACTTCGGTGATCGCGCCGGCAGGCACCGTTTTCGGCCCGAGGATGACGCTGCGCAGGTCGGCGGCAGTCAGTGTGGTGCCGGTCGGCAGGTCGTGCGCCGCGGCCACCACTGCGGTGCCGCTCGCGGGATGGGACGTGAGCAGGCCCAGGCCGATCATGACCGCAAGTGCCACGCAACTCGCGGCGATCAGCCGACGGTATCGCCCGATCGCGACAGCTAAAGAGCGGACGACGTCGGCCGGCGGCCTGTGTCGATCCGACCCGGCGTTGTCGCGGTGGGCGTCGTCGCGCCAGCCGGTCGCTGACCGGCCGAAAGCCGGCGCAGGGCCGAGCGCCCGCGGCGCCGGCCGCAGCCGATCGACCAGACTCACGACGGCAATTCGAATGGCATCGGCTGCCCATCGAGTGCATGGCCGCAGGCGCATTCGCGCTCATGAGGCAGCGCAACGATGACTTCGGCGAGCAATGTGCGGAGCCGCCCGATGCTTTCAGCAAAGACTTCGAGCACTTCGTGGTGCGTGACGCCTTCACCTGCCTCGACGCCGGCATCGAGATCGGTGACGACCGCGATCGAGGTGTAGCAAAGCGCGAGTTCGCGAGCGAGCGTCGCTTCGGGCTGGCCCGTCATTCCCACGATCGACCAACCGGCGGCTGCGTGATGCTGCGACTCGGCCCGGCTCGAAAACCGCGGGCCTTGGATGACGACCAGGGTGCCGCCGTCGGCGGCCGGCCAGCCCTGATCACCCGCCGCATTGACCACGGCGCGCCGGCCGACAGGGCAGTAGGGGTCGCCGAACGAAACGTGGACCACGGGGCCGACCGCGTCGTAATAGGTGGCTTCACGACTCACCGTGCGGTCGACCACCTGGTCGGGAATCACCAGCGCGCCCGGACCCAGATCGGGTCGCAGGGACCCGACGGCGCACGGTGCGAGCAGTTGGCGGACGCCGACCGACCGCAACGCCCACAGGTTCGCCCGATACGGAACCCTGTGCGGAGCGAAGCGATGATCGCGGCCGTGCCGTGGCATGAACGCCACTCGTCGGCCGCCGACGAGACCGGTGAGCACCCTTTCGCTCGGCGGCCCGTACGGCGTCTCGACGTCTACCGCAGTGGCATCGTCGATGAACTCATAAAACCCGGAACCGCCGATCACGCCGATCGGTGATTCTGCGTTGCCTTGGATCATGCACCGACTTTAAGCGACGGTGGCTTTTCGTCGTCCGAGCTTCTTGGTCGTGTGGAAAGTGCTTGGCGTGGCTGTGGAAATCAGCTGGTGGCAGCCTTCGACGATGACGCGCCCGACGAGGTGCTCGGTGACGAAGTGCTTGCGGCTGGCGACTTGGCATCAGACTTGGAGTCGGACTTCGACGACGACGAGCTCCCCGACTCCGACGAGGTGCTCGCCGTCGCGCTGGAGGATTCGGAGCCGGTCGAAGCGGGCGAGCTGGCCGTCGAACCGTTGCGGCTGTCGGTGCGGTAGAAGCCCGAGCCCTTGAAGACGATTCCGACGGAGTTGAACACCTTGCGCAGTCGACCGTGGCAGGCGGGGCATTCGGTGAGCGGCTCGTCGGTGAACTTCTGCACGGCCTCGAGCTGCTCGCCACATTCGGTGCACGCGTACTGATAGGTGGGCACGGTCGCCTAGCCTCCTGGAACCTTTGGCACTCTCGCCTCTCGACTGCTAATGATGCGTTATGTCGGCGCGATCGTCCACTCGCTGTAGACGAGCGGCAAGATTTCGCGCTCAAAGGGTCGCGGGCAAACTTTGGCGTGGCAGCAGCAAGATCTCGATGGGCGCGCCGCGCAACGGACGGCGAAATTCGCCGGTGCTTCGCCAATCTGTAGCCAAATCTGCCCTCAAACTGTAGCCCGGCGAGGTGGGCCACCTCGCCCGGCGACAGACAGCCAGCTGCGTGGGCTAACGGCAGCCGCAACGCGTTGGCGGGGGTGCGGCGGCTTCGGTTGTGCCGCAACGACTTGCTTTTTCGGACGGCGCGCAGCACGTGCGGTGCTCGTCGGTGCTGCAACAGCCGGCCGGCTTTCCGGTGGTCGATTCCGCGCTGTTCGTCATTCCATCCTCCATATCGACGTCTATCTATATCGTGGTGGAAGGATGACGTACACATCGATGACTGTCAATATTCGCTGGGTGCCCGAAAAGGTGGGGTGGTTGCTTTAGGGATCGCGGCCTTCGATGAGTTCGCAGTGCGCCGGGTCGTCAGGCGGCTGGACCGATTTCGTCGATCGTTCCGTCGTTGCTGACGTAGATCGAACGAGCTAGCTGGACGACGTGCCCGGTGCCGGTGATGGACGCTTCCGCGGTGATGGCGAGGGTTGTCGGGTCGAGCCGAAGCACGCGACTTGTCCCCGAAAACCAGACGCCGCCGGGTTGGGCGTCGAGCGGCGCGCCGATGTCAGCGATCTCGGGGGAGGTGGCGAGCAGGTGCCCACTTCTTGGGTCGTATCGCGCGGCGGAGCCCGACGAGGTCAGGTAGATGCCTTGGGCGCCGGCAACCAGCCTTGCGGTGCTTTCGCAACCGGGGCACAGGTCAGGCAGCGTGCGGACGACGTTCATGGTGTTGGGGTCGATGACGAGAACCGGACCGTTGTGGCTGGTCACGACAACGTCTGCTCCGACAGCGAGCGGTACCGTCTCGCCGTCGCCGGCGACATCCTGCGAGCCAGTGATGGCGCCGCTGGTTGGGTCGATCCGGAGCAGCCGCTGCCGGGTCGCGGCGTCAGCCGACGTGCAGCACAAGGTGACCCACACCGCGCCGTCGCCAACCGCGACTTGTGACGCTTGGTCGGGTAACGGCACCTTCAACGTCGCGGTCATCGTTGCAGGATCCACCCGCCAAAGTTGTCCGTCGTCGAAGTTCAGCACCCACACTGCGCCCGCACCGTAGGCGATCGACAGCGGTCCGTTGCGCGGCGTTCCGACCTGCAACGTTGCGGTGGTGTGCAACGTGGTGGGGTCGAGGCGGAGTAGTTGGCCGGAATCCCACAATCCGGCGAAGACCGAGCCCGCGCCGGCCGCGAGCGAAGCTGGCGTACTTCCGCCGACGGCAGCGGTTGCCACCACCTTCAGTTGTTGCGGATGGTCCGGTGACACCAGGTGCGCGACTTGGCGAGCGCCGAGCCGCGTCACCACGATCACCCCGGTCACCGCGGCGGCGGCGGCGAGCACGGTCGCGGCCGCCTTCGCCCAGGTGTGGTGACTCCGATGACGAGCACGCGTAGCCGGTTCGGGGCGCCCGTCGGTCCACGGGACGTCATCAACGGCTATCGCATCAAGAGACGCGTGCAACCGGGTGCTCAATCTCGCGGCAAAGTCGTCCGGCAAGGTGCTCATCGGCTCACCTCTGATGGCTCTGGCTCGAGCAGTGTCGCCAGTTGGCTGAGCGCTTTCGAGGTCTGACTTTTCACCGTGCCGACCGAGACTCCAAGCACTGCAGCGGTTTCGGCCTCCGACAGGTCCGCGTAATAGCGCAGTAGCACACACGCGCGTTTGCGCAATGGCAACCGCCCAAGCGCGGCGAGCACCACCGACTGTTCGACAACGTCCGATGCCTTCGGCGGCGGCTCGCGCCGCAGCGTCCTGCCGGCGAGTTCGCGCAACCGGCGGCGGCGCCACCGGCCGCGGACCCCGTTCGCCACCGCAGTCCGCAAGTAGCCGACGGACGAGTCGATGTCGCGAAGCGAGGACCACCGGCTCAAGAGCCCAGCAAACGCGTCCTGAACGACCTCCTCCGCCTCCGCTCGATCACCTAACAAGCCGTAAGCCAGCCGAACAAGCTCTGCACGGTTCCGTTGATACAGGAGTGCGACCAACTCATCGCGGCTTGGCCGAGGCTCGACGACGTCATCGCTCACAGCCAACAAGAGTCCTCGGCCAGCTCAAAGGTTGCCAACCCACAATTCCTCCGCTCGCGCGGACGCCGTAACGTAGCGCCGAGCCAATTCCGCAGTGGCCGGGCAATACTCCATCACCATGGAGTTCACGAGTGATCTAGCCGACGTTGGTCCGGAACAACTCGATGGGTTCTTCACGGGTTGGCCCAAGCGGCCCTCTCCGCAACGTCACCTTGAGATATTGCGGGGCAGCGCCCACTTTGTGCTTGCGCGCGACGCGACCGGTCAGGTCGAAGGGTTCGTCACGGCGATTACGGACGGCGGCTTCGCGGCCTACATTCCACTGCTTGAGGTTCGTCCAGATGCGCGCGGCCAAGGTGTCGGCTCCGAGTTGGTGCGCCGAATGCTCCGCCTCCTCGACGGCTACTACATGGTCGACGTGATCTGCGACGATGACGCCTTGCCGTTCTACGAACGTGCTGGCTTTACGCGCTATCACGGCGCGATTCGCCGAACTCCAGCCGCCATTCGGTGACCTCGACCGGGCACAGTGCGGGCTCGTCGGTGCCCGTCAACCACCCTCACCTCAGTACCTGGATGCATACTTCAGCCCTCTAAGCCGCGGTCTGAAGTTGGTATTCGAGTACTGAGGTGCCGGCGCCAGCGCCGCGGCCGATCACCCGCCGGATTCGGCCACCGTGATGAGCACCTTGCCGACGATGCCGCTCTCAACCGCGGCGTGAGCCTCCTCAGTCTTTTCCAGCGGGAAGCGGTGCAGCGGCAGGCCGGCGTCCTCGCCGACCCGAAGGGCTCCGTCGGCAATAGCGGCCGAAATCGCGTCGACCGCGTGACGTTTCGCGTCGTCCGGCATCGTGTACACGAGCACGAACTGCCACCGCACGTTGCGCGTCATCAGGTCGCGCACCGGCAACGACACCGATGGAGCGTCGGCGGTCGTCGCATACGCGGCGACGGTTCCGCCGGGCGCGAGAACTGCAGTGTCGAGCGCGGCATTGGGCGCCGCCGCAACCTCCACGACAAGATGGACGCCGTCCGGCGCCGCCTCACGAATCGCGGCTGCCGGATCGACGTCGCGGTAATTGACCACTGTGTGGGCGCCTGCGGCCGTTGCCAGCGTTGCTTTTTCGGGGCTGCTGACCGTGGTGATCACATTTGCCCCGGCCCAGCGGGCGAGTTCGATTGCGGCATGACCGACGGCGCCGGCCCCGCCCGCGACCAAAACGGTTCGCCCATTCAGCGCCCCGGCCGCCAATTGCGAAGGGCCGCCCTCGGCCACTGTGAGGCAACGATGTGCCGTGATAGCAGGGATTCCGAGGCTCGCGCCGAGTTCGAAGCTGGCAAAGCCGGGCAGCGCGACGGCGTGGTCGGCCGGCAACGCGACAAGTTGTTGGGCGGTTCCGTCTGCGCGCCGCCAAGCCGACTCCCAAAGCCAGACTCGCTCGCCGACCGCGCGACCGGTAACCCCGGACCCGACGGCGACGATCGTGCCTGCGCCGTCTTGATTGGGCACCAGATCGACGCCCTGCGGGGTGCCGGCGTACGGGTTGCGGCGAGCCTTCCAGTCGGTGGGATTCACGCCGGACAATGCGATCTTGACCAGTACTTCGCCGTCGCCGGGCTGGGGCTCGGGCCGATCGACCGACCTGAGCGTGCCGTCGTCGGGTCGGTACACGATCGCCTTCATGCGGATCTCCTTATCTAGCACGCCGTCTATCGCTCGGGGCGACCTCGACGCCACCTCGACGCCACCTCGACGCCACCTCCAGGCCACCTCGAGGCCACCTCGAGGCCACCTCGACGCCAGCATGCCCGCACTGTGCTGGCCCTTTACCGCCGGGCCCGGCACGGCGAACGAGTTGCGATCAACGACGCGACGACGGAGGCTGGTAGGGACGAAGGGTGCGCGATGAGATCCACGGATTCGCTTCGGATCGGTGACGCCGAACGTGATGCGGCGATCGCCTTGCTTGGCCGCCATTTCACTGACGGTCGGCTGACCCAAGAAGAGCACGAGGAGCGCATGGCGCTCGCGCTCAGAGCGCGTACCGGCGGCGACCTTCGTCGATTGTTCGTCGACTTGCCGTTCATCGCACCGATCGCGCCCAGCGGCCGCCGGGGGCTGCACACGGTGCGCCAGCCGATCGCCGCCGTGCTCATGGCCACCGCGATAGTGCTGGTGGCGATGCACCTGATTTCGGTGCTGGCCCTGGTGGCTTTCGCCTTCGTCGGCAGCCGGCTGATCTTCGGCAGCCGCCATATGTGCGGTCGGAGCGCATTGCCGCGATCGCGCGAATTCGACCATCGCTGGTAAGAAACAACTGAACTTTTGCCGCGTGCGCTGTTCGCCGATGTCCGACGAGCCGATACTGGTGACGTGACCGGCGACTGCGGCGATTGCGACGTGCCTGCGCGGACCTTTCGCGCGGCCGTTTTCGCTGCCGTTGCGGTGGTCTTGTTGCTGATGCTTCGGGCCACGTCGGACGGCGCCGGGCCGTCGTTACTCGTCGTCTGCTCCTCTTTCGGGCTGGTGACGGCGCTGGCCCGACCATTGACGTCGCGCGAGCGAAGCCTTCCTGTCGTTTTCGCGGGCTTGGTAGCAACGCAATTCGCCTTGCACGTGCTGTTCCTGTTCGCCGCCACCGGGCAGCTCGCCCACCCCGGCGGCGTCGGACTTGTCTGCAGTCCTGCCGCGACGTCGAGCACCTCGTGCTTGCCAACTGAGCGCGGCGGCCTGGTGCTGCTCGGCGTGCAGTTGCTGGCCGCACTGGGGTTTGCTTGGTGGGTGCGCGGTGCCGACGCGATCGGTTGGCAGCTCGCTCGGCGACCTGACCGCATCGTGCGGGCCATCATCGCCAGCATCGCCCGAATGCTCGTCAAGGCTCTGAGTGCGCTCGTGCCTGAACCCGCCGTTTCCGTTGCCCCACAGGCCAAATCGGTACCCGTTCCGGCGTTGCCGATCTTCGCCGTCGAACGCCCGCGCCGTGGCCCTCCGCGCCGCCGAGCAGCTTCGTCGTTCTCGTCAGCCTTCTCGGCGTCGGCGCGTCACGCATTCAGCTTCTGAGGTGATGCGGCGGCCGATGCCGCCCATCAACCTTCAGGAGTATTCGTGTCTGCAACACATGCCGCGCGCGCTCGCCGAGTGCCCACCAAGTCAGTACAACCGAAGAAAACACAGGTACCTAACGGGTTTTTGCCCTGGGCTTCGCTGGCCGCCCGGCTGGTCGCCGCGGCAGTCTTCGCCATCGCCGGTGCCTCGAAGATTGCCGAGCCGCAAGCCACCGTTCGCGCCGTCCGGGCTTATCAGCTCGTACCCGAAGGGGCCGTGCACGCCGTCGCCTATGGGCTACCGGCATTTGAGCTTTCGCTTGCTGCCTTGCTGCTGCTCGGCGTCGCCGCCCGGCTAGTCGGAGGCATCGCTGTCGCTGCGCTCGCGATTTTTGTCGCGGCCATCGCGTCGGCCGGGCTGCGCGGGCTTCGCATCGACTGCGGGTGCTTCGGCGGCGGAGGCACCGTCGTCCATACCCACTACTTGATCGAGATCGCCCGAGATTGCCTGTTATTGCTGGTGATTCTGTTGATTCCGTTGTCGAAGCGCACCAGGTTCGCCATCGGTAACTTGCAGGGCGCGACCGGCCGGGCGCTCGCCTCGGCGACGTTAGTGGTCGCGGCGCTGGTTGGGATCGCCGCGAACTCGGCACACCCGAGCACGTCGTCGTCGGCTGCCATCTCGCCCCCAGCGGCGACGGCATCGGGCGGCATAGTCGTGGGCAATCCGGCAGCACCGGTCAAGCTGATCGCCTACGAAGACCCGCAATGCCCGATCTGCCGAGAGTTCGAACAGATCAACGGACCGACGCTGAAAACGGCTGTCACATCAGGGAAAGTGTCGGTCGAGTACCGCATGCGGTCGTTCCTCGGCGTGGAGTCGGTAAGAGCGGACAACGCGCTGGCGGCAGCTCAGTCCGAAGGAAAGTTCGAGCCGTTGCGCGAGGCACTGTTCGCGCATCAGCCGCATGAGCAGACCGGTGGCTTCACCACCGACGACCTGCTGGCAGTAGGCCGCAGCGTGGGTCTGACCGACGCCGCATTCACCGACGCCGTGCGGTCGATGACCTACGCCAAGTGGGTTGCGTTCGTCGACGATCGGGCAAGTCGCGACGGCAATGTCGGCACGCCGCAACTGATCCGGGTGGGCGCAGGCACCTTGAGCACCGCCCAAACCTTCGATCCGGTGCAGTTCAAAGCCGCCCTGGGTTTGTCATGACGCGCGCGGATCGGGGCCTGGATCGACGCCGACGGCGGCCGCGTAGCTCGCCACTCCCTCGGTCGAGCCGACCATGATGCGTCGCATGACCTGCTGGTTCGGCCACAGCAGGCCATCGGGCGTCTTCAGCGTCACTGCCAGATCGGCTTCGAGCCCGACGTCGGGTAGCCAGTCGTCGCCGGCGGTGTCGGCTACCCATTCGCCACCGATCGCAGCGCGGATGACCTCGCCGACGTACGCGCCGAGGGCGAAGACCCGTGAGCCGAGGTCTTTGCTCAGCAAACCGCCGGGCCGTGGCTCGCCGCTGGCGGCGTTGTCGTCGATGAACCGTTCGACGTCCCACAAACTACGGGCGGTGAAGTCGAAGGCGTAGCCGGCTTCGTTCGCGACAGCAGCGATTGCCGATGCGGCCTCGTGCAAATCCTCGACGATCGTGCTCACGGTGGTGTCCTCGGTTCGGGCGGGTGGAAACCCGCTAACTCAATGCTCTCGGAAGCCGCCGAGAAATCTGCGGAACACGCCGCCTTCTCTGGTCAATGGTGCGGCTGGCGGCGGCGCGCTTGCGCGCTCGCGCGCGATAGGGGTGTCGTAGTCGGCGCGCGCGATGGCGTCGATCACCTGGGCGTCGTCGAAATCCGCCGAGCCCGGGATGACCGGCACGAACCCGACCAGCATGCCGTCGCGCATGACCTGCGCCTCGAGTTCGGCGGTGTCGTCGGAATCCCACACGGCCTCGCGACTATCGGGGAGCAGCACCCGGACGCCGAATTGGTAGGCGCCCTCTTTCGCCATGTGGGCGTCGACGCCGCGCTCGCGCAGGGCGTCGAC